>LJUW01000068.1 GCA_001304315.1 candidate division Zixibacteria bacterium SM23_73_2
ACCTGTTGCAAGGGAATTTAAATCTATCATACCTTATAATATATCGATCTCTTGTAATTGTTCCTTAAAATTTATTACTCTTAAAAATGTTAGAACAGACATTCTTGTTTGTTTAAATCCACTTAAAGTAGTAGTTTAAATAATCAATTTGATAAGCTTATCACTTGACAATATATTTTATCTTCTTATTTTATTTGAGGATAATTAATCCCCGATAAGAAAGAAGTAGATAGAAAGATGCCTCATACTATCTCAAAACAATCATATTCGGATCTCCGTAATGGATTGACCAAAACTAAACAATGGCTAATAGGATTAAATATTCCTTTTGATAAATCAAGATTTGGACAATATGAAAAAAACGTAGAGTTGCTTGACGAACATTACAAAAAAGGTGAAGTCAAGGAACTTCTAAGAAGAACAGATTTTGAAGATATCGTTGTTTCTTTGAATGAATCTACTGAACTTGTTGAAATTTATGAACAATTGAAATATCTCAATCCTGAGCTTCTAAGAAAAAAGCTAAAATTAATTATTGGCGGTCCTTTCTTAACAAAGAATGAAAGTTCTGAAAAGGGTACCAATCTGGCAAGAAATATCTTCTATGAATTATATACAATGGCAGTTTTGAAACACGCTGGTTTTGAAATTTTACCTGAGCTACCATCTGATGTAGCCTTTACATTTGAATCAAAAATCATATTATTTGAATGTAAACGACCACAAACAAAGGGCTCTGTTGAATCAAACTTCTTTAAAGCTGTTAAGCAATTGACTAAAAACTTGAATAGCCTTAATGAACTTAATTCGAAAGGTATAGTTTCTATATCTGTTAGTAAAATACTTAATAGGGGTGATAAATTGTTAATTGGGAGAGATCAAAATAACTTGGCTAATAAAATTGACAGCATATTAGGAGAAATAGTAAGAGAAAATAAATACTTATATAAAAAAGTAATTGATCCAAGAATTATAGGAGTGTTTTATCATTTAAATACCCCAGCTGTAAATCAACAGAAGAACGAATTAATAAATGTTCAACAAATTATGATAGACAACATTTGTTTATTTAACAGTTCAGATTATTTGATCATTGAGAGAATGGCATCTTTATTAGTTTTTAAGCGAGATTGAGTGAATTATTTTCTTTTATAGATTTACGAACGGGATTTTTTATTTTAAATCTTATTATGTCCTATAACATATATTATGTAAACTTATTTATTAATCTTTCAATTATTCATAATTCATCACTCATAAATTATTTCTTTATTCCTCTACCTCACCACCAGATTTATCAATTTATTGGGAACAAAAATAGTCTTCAAAACCCTTTTATCTTTGGTGAAATGCTTAACCTTCTCATTCTCCAGAGCCATCCTCTCAACCTTCTCCTGATCAGTATTCACGGGAACCTCAAAAGAGCCCCTGAGCTTTCCGTTAACCTGAATTATAAAGGTCACCATATCCTCAATAACAGCATTTTTATCATATTCTGGCCATTTTGATTTAAAAATGCTTTCCTTAAATCCAAACCCCTCCCAGAGCTCCTCTGCTAAATGAGGTGCAAATGGAGACAAAATCTGAATTAGGTTCTTCAGACAATAGGTGTAAATTAATGAATCAGAGGAAATTAAGCTGAACTGATTCAAAAACTCCATCATAGAAGCGATGGCAGTGTTATACTGAAGAGTCTCAATATCCTCATCCACTTTTTTCATGGATTGATGAAGCTTTCTGTAAGTCTTTTTCTCTTCTTCATTTAAATCCTTTAACTTAAACTTTAAATTTAGATTCTCAGGCTCTGCCTGTTGGGCTAAATTGTAAATCTTGTTTAGAAATCTGGAGGCACCGGTGATACCCTCGCCGGTCCAGAGAATCTCTTTTTCTGAGGGGGCAGCGAAATACATGGCTATCCTGGAAACATCCACCCCCTCCTTGTCGATCAGATCGGTGGGAGAAAGGGCATTCCCCTTGGATTTCGACATCACCTCACCCTTGGAATCCAGAACCATACCATGATTGAAAAGCTCCCTTGTCGGTTCGTCAACAGACAACCATTTGATGTCGTGTAAAAACTTGGTGAAAAGCCTGAAATACAGAAGGTGTCCGGTAGCGTGCTCAGAACCGCCTACGTATTTATCCACCGGAAGCCACCGGGAAGCCTTCTTTTTGGAAAAGGGCTCTTTGTCATTTTTGGGATCGGTGTATCTGAAAAGATACCAGGAGGAGCAGACAAAGGTATCCATGGTATCCGGATCCCTCTTTGCTTTTCCCTTACACTTGGGGCAGGTGGTATTGATGAACTCCTCCACATCAGCTAAAGGAGATCTCCCCCTGGGCAAAAAGTCTATGTTCCCTTTGGGCAGAAGAACGGGCAGATCCTTCTCCTGCACAGGAACGATACCGCATTTTTCGCAGTGAATCATGGGAATGGGTGCTCCCCAGTATCTCTGACGGGAGATAAGCCAGTCCCTGAGCTTGTAATTTACCTTTTTTCTTCCTAATTTATTCTTCTCAACGTATTCGGTAACCTTCTCTATCCCCTTCTCTGATTGGAGCCCGTTGAACCTGTCCGAGTTGACCATCACCCCTGGCTTAACATAAGCCTCTTTCATTTTGTTGGGGGAGAGAGTCATGCCCCTGGGCTGGATAACCACCTTGATGGGTATCTTATACTTTCTGCAGAACTCGAAATCCCTCTGGTCATGGGCTGGCACACCCATCACCATGCCGGTTCCGTAAGCAGCCACAACGTAATCCGCAACCCAGAGCTGAACCTTTTCGCCTGAGAGGGGATTTATCGCATACTTTCCTGTGAAAACACCATCCTTCTCAGTTGCAGAGATCCTTTCAGTCTCGTCTTTGAAAGCTGATTTTTTTATGTATTCATCAACTTCGTTTTTATATTCAGGTTCAATATCAAGCCTCTGCAATAGGGGATTTTCCGGAGCAATAGCCATAAAGGTGACCCCGAAGATAGTGTCAGCTCGGGTGGTGAAGACCGAGATCTTCTCTCCGGTTCCCTCTATGGTGAAATCCATTTCAGTCCCTTCTGAGCGTCCGATCCAGTGCCTCTGCATTATCTTTATCGGCTCAGGCCAGTCCACAAGCTTATCTATATCTGAAAGCAGCCTTTCCGTATAAGCGGTTATTTTGAAAAACCACTGCTCCAGCTCCTTTTTAAAAACCTCCTGTTCACATCTCCAGCACCTCCCCCCTTTCACCTGCTCGTTAGCCAAAACGGTGTTGCAATGGGGGCACCAGTTCACCAGGGATTTTCCACGGTAGGCTAAGCAGCTCTCGTAAAGTTTCAAAAAAATCCATTGAGTCCATTTGTAATAATCGGGTAAGCAGGTTATAACCTCCCGGTCCCAGTCAAAGGATACCCCGCTTTTCTGGATGGTCTTTCTTGAAACCTCTATGTTTTTCAAAGCCCACTTCTCCGGATTAACCCCGTGTTTTATCGCCGCCTCCTCTGCTGGAAGACCAAAGGCGTCCCATCCAAAAGGATGAAGCACATCGTACCCGTTCATCATCCGGTGCCGGGCAATCACATCCCCGATGATGTAATTTCTGAAATGACCGATGTGAATGTCCCCTGAGGTGTAGGCGAACATAACCAGAATATAATATTTCTTTTTGGGAGGGTCGGTAGTTTTATAAAGTTTTTGTTTTTCCCATCTTCTCTGCCATTTGGCTTCTATCTCTTTAAAAGGATACATCTGCATTTTACCTTCCAAGTTATCTTATAAGATTCAATTCATTAAGGATATAGACGATAAAGCATCCTGGGAAATGGTATCGATTCCCTGATATGAGGAAGTTTGCATATCCAGGTTACTAACCTTTCCACTCCCATACCAAAACCCGAATGGGGAACGGAACCGTATTTTCTCAAATCCAGATACCAGGAATAAGCATCCAGGGGAAGTTTTTCCTCTTTTATCCTTTTAACCAAACTATCGTAGTCATCGTTTCTCTCCGAACCTCCGATTATCTCTCCATACCCTTCCGGAGCCAAAAGATCAGCACACAGGACCAGTTCCTCCCTTTCCGGATGGGGCTTCATATAAAACGCCCTGGCCTTTTTGGGATAGTTACAAACGAAAACCGGCTTCTCATGCAGATTGGAAAGTATGGTCTCATCATCCCCGCCCAGATCTGCTCCCCACTTTATATCGCTTCCTTTTTCATTCAAGATCTTTACTGCCTCATCGTATGAGATTCGGTGAAAGGGAACTTTTACTTTCTCTAACTTTGAAAGGTCCCTTTCTAAGATCTCAAGTTCCTTTGTGCTTTTATCCAAAACCCACCTCACCACGTATTCAAGCAATTCCTCCTGAAGCTTAAGGTTATCCTCGTGCTGGTAGTAAGCCATCTCAGCCTCGACCTGCCAGAACTCGGTTAAGTGACGTCTGGTCTTGGATTTCTCCGCCCGGAAAGAAGGTCCAAAACAATATATCTTGCCCAAAGCCATGCAAGCCGCTTCGTTATAAAGCTGTCCGGTCTGACCCAAATAAGCCTTTCCCTGGTCGAAATATTCGGTCTCGAAAAGAGTTGAAGCAGTCTCCCCTATAGCACCGGTCAGGATTGGTGCGTCAACCAGAACGAACCTCCTGCGGTAGAAGAAATCCCTTATGGCAAAGATCACCTCGTTTCTTATTCTTAATATTGCATACTGGCGTCTGGACCTGAGCCAGAGGTGACGATGTTCCATAAGATAAGCTGTTCCATGAGATTTGGGAGTGATGGGATAATCCTGGGCTATCTGGATGATCTTCAAAAAGGAAAGCTCAAGCTCGTACCCGCCAGGAGCCCTTGTGTCCTCCCTCACCTTTCCTCTGACCTCAAGTGAGGACTCCTGGGAAAGCTCCTCATAGGAGTTAAAGGTTTCCTCGGAAACCACTCCCTTGACCATCACGCACTGGATAATTCCGGTCCCATCCCTTAAAAGAAGGAAATGTATTTTCCCCTTGGAGCGCTTGTTGTAAAGCCAACCTTTCACAACCACCTCCTCACCCACCCTGGTGCCGATATCCTCAATGTAGGTGTGATCAATCATACTCATTTAAATTCAATCTCTTATTATCCAGTTAATCAAGGTGCTTAATATGGTTAAAAGCAATGCTGCTAATAAGGCCTTTCCAAGACCGAAAATTTCAAAACCAGAAACCAGAAAAGAAACCAGATATAGAACAATTCCATTAATGACTAAAACGAAAAGACCTAAGGTCATTACCGTCAAAGGCATGGTGAAAAAAAGCAAAATCGGTTTCAAGAACACGTTTAATATACCTAATATCAAGCTTCCTAAAATCAAAGCTTTAAAATTTTCAATATATATAAGATCGGTAATGTTGGCAACGATAAAAATCGCCAGGCTCAAAACAAGCCAGCGCAAGACAAATGATCTCATAATTATACTTTCTTTACCAAGATACTTTTAGGTTTTTCAGCTTCTGAGGCATAATCGTATTGAGGCTTTCCTTTAAATAATATAGTACCGTTGGCAAACCGGTTAATTATCCTCCCCTTCATATCCTCTATCCAAAACAAAGGTGTTCTTTTGAGTTTTATATTCAAGGTCAATCTCGAATCAAAAAGATACATCCCCAACCTGCCTAGGGCAAAAGGGTCAGATGGATTATCGGGGTCCGAACAGATGGAGAAAGCACACCTGTATCCAGCTTTTTTTGCAATCCTTTTAACTTTTTCATTACACTTTCCAAAAGGATAAGACAGAAAATCAATCCTTTTCCCTAACCTGTTCTCTAAAGCATTTTTTGAATCCGTAAGCTCATATTCCAACTCTTTTTCATTGAGTTTGGTCAGGTCCGGATGATTTACGGTGTGGGAGCCGAAACCGAATCCGAATCCTTTGAGCTCCTCTATCTGGGACCAGGAGAGGTGCTGAAACTCCCTGCCCCAGTTAAAATCCCACAGGTTCTTTTTACCTATCCACCCGGTGATAAGAAAGACCGTTGCCGAAAAACCATATTTTTCAAGAATCGGAAGGACCTGAGTGTAAACTGAACGGTACCCGTCATCGAAAGTTAAGAATATCTTTTTTTTCTCTTTTAAAGAAAAAGAAAAAAAACCATCTTCCAAGCTGGTCAATCTAAAGCCCCGTTGATAAAGAAACCTCATCTGTTTTTCAAATTGTTTTATCTTTTGTCTGGTGATACCCCATTCCCATCTATCATCTATTTTATGATAGAGCAGAACCTGATGGGACTTCTTATCCCTATTTTCGGATGATGTGATTTTTGTTTTAAACCTCAAAATCCAGACAAAATAAAGGCAAGGGTTAAAAACCAAAAGAGAAAAAACTAAAATCAAAAAAAACTTCATATTACCAGTGTGAAGTTGTTAAAAATGCTTCCAGTCGATATTTTTAATTTTATTTGTTTTTACCGGTCCCAAGATATTAACGCAGATTTTTTTTGGGTTCAGTATATTCTTTGCCACCTCTTTTACCTCGGTTGCCTCTACCTTCTCAACAGCTGAGATGCTTTTTCTCAAACTCCGGTAGGTACGGGAGTACAGCTCATGTCGGGCTATCCGATTCATCCGATAGGAGACGTTTTCTGCTCCCAATATCAGATTACCTTTGAGATTGTATTTGGCATTCTCCAGCTCGGTTTTTGGCAATCGGCTTTTTTTCACCTTAAACAATTCCCCCAAAACAGCTTCAACCGCCCTGTGGACGTCGTCTGAGTTGGTTGCCAGATATACTCCCAAAATCCCGGTGTCAAGGTAGAAATCGAAAAAAGTCTGGATGTTGTAAACCAGCCCCAGATTTTCCCTGACCGTCTGGAAAAGCCGGGAGCTCATACCGCCGCCCAGGATGTTGCTTAAAACCAGGGCTGGATATTTCCGTGAATGATTAAAATCCAAAGCTGGAAATCCTATGCAGATATGAGTTTGGGCTATATCCCTCCGGGTTAAGGTCATCTGGGAAAAAGACACCGGTTTTTCTTTTCCCTTCGGATAAGAATCGAAAATGTCCTGATTAAAATTAAACTTCTCTTTCACCCTCCTGACAAGACTTTTGTGGCTTACGTTACCCGAGGCAGATACTACTATTTTGGGTGAGATGTAATTCTTTCTGTAATAAGACAAAACCTCTTCCCTCTTGATTCTTTTTATGTTATCTGTGGTTCCCAAAATGGGTTTTCCCAGAGCCTGCTTTTTGTATAATGACTCCATAAAAAGATCAAAGATAAGCTCGGAAGGGGAATCCTCGAGTTCGTTGATCTCCTCCATTATCACCCTTTTTTCCTTTTTGAAATCGATGGGGGCGAACAAGGGATTTTTGATAATGTCGGACAGGAGGTCCACCGCCACTCCCAGATCCCTGTCCATTACCTTGGCATAATAGCAGGTGTTTTCCCTTCCGGTAAATGCGTTGAGGCTGCCACCTATTGATTCCAAAGTTATAGCGATCTGCTTTGCGGTCCTTTTTTTGGTACCTTTGAAAAGCATGTGCTCGATAAGATGAGAAACTCCGCTCTCCTTTGGAGTTTCATTTCTGGAACCGATATCCACCCACACACCAAGGCAGACCGAACTAACCCAAGGAATTTTTTCGGAAACAATCCTTATCCCGTTTTTTAAAATAGTTCTGTTATACTGGCCATCATATTTTGGTCTCATATTCAGTAATCCTTCACAGCTATTTAATATAAAGCCCAAATCACCAAATTTGGGCAATATCGCAAAAACAAAAGAATTTCAAAAATCAGTCTCTTCTCGTCCTGACAGAAGACGGCCTGAGACACGCTTTTCTTGAAAGCTTGATCTTTCCATCCGGCTCTATTCCCAGTACCTTGACCTTGACCCTATCACCTAAATTTAAAATGTCCTCAACCCGATATACCCTCTTGTTATCCAGTTCGGATATGTGCACCAGACCCTCCTGTCCCGGGAGTATCTCCACCAAAGCTCCAAAAGGTAAAATCCTTGTGACCTTACCCTCATAGATCTTCCCTAACTCGGGCTCCTCCACCAGCTTCAGGATCATCTCCTGGGCAAGCTCAGCTGCTTTCTGGTCAGGAGTAGCTATGAATATCGAGCCGTCATCCTCGATGTCTATCTTCGCACCGGTCTTTTCAATTATTCCTCTTATGGTTTTTCCTCCTGGTCCGATGACATCCCCGATCTTATCCTGTCTGATCTTCAAGATGATTATCCTCGGAGCATAAACCGAAAGACTCTCTCTGGGTTTGGAGATGGTCTTTTCCATAACCTCCAGAATAAAAAGACGAGCATCCCTGGCTTTTAAAAGAGCTTCTTTCAATATCTCCAGCTCGATCCCGGATATCTTGGTATCCATCTGGAAAGCCGTTATTCCCTTTCTGCTTCCAGCCACCTTGAAATCCATATCCCCAGAATGATCCTCCACACCCAGGATATCGGTTAGAATGGCTACCTTCTCCTCTTCCTTCAAAAGTCCCATGGCGATTCCAGCTACTGGAGCTTTGATTGGTACACCGGCATCCATCAGGGATAGCGATCCCCCGCATACCGTTGCCATGGAGGAGGAGCCGTTCGATTCCAGAATGTCCGAAACAATACGGACGGTATAGGGAAATGCCTCCTCCTTGGGAATCATGGGCTGAATAGCCCTCTCCGCCAGGGCTCCATGACCGACCTCCCTTCTTTGAGGAGCTCTGAGGAATTTGACCTCCCCCACAGAGAAAGGGGGAAAATTGTAATGCAACATATAGCTTTTGCTCGATTCACCCTCCAGATCATCCACTATCTGCTCATCAATCTTGGTGCCCAGGGTGATCGCCACCAGGCACTGAGTTTGACCGCGAGTGAATAAAGCTGAGCCATGTGCGCGAGGCAGAATCCCCACCTCGCAGGAGATGGGTCTTATGGTGTCATAATCCCTTCCGTCGGATCTGGCTTTTTCTTCCAGTATCATCCGACGGAGGTCCTTTTTTTCAAGCTCAGCCAAAACGTAAGATATCTCGGGTTCCTTCTCCGGAAAGGAGTCGGCAAGCTTTTCGGTTATCGATTCATACAGATCATCAAGTATCTTCTGGCGTGTGTTCTTGTCCCCGGAATGATTTGCCTGTTTTACTGCCTCCTTTGCCAAACCCTCTACCGCCTCCTGAAGCTCTTTTTCTATTGATATCTCCTCCGGCTTTTCCTTGAGCTGACCCAGTTCTTTCTGCATCTGTTTCTGTCCCTCGATTATCTTTTTTATCTGATTATGAGAGAGATCCAATGCCAAATGAAGTTCGTCTTCGGATACCTCGTTGCAAAAACCCTCCACCATGATGATGCTATCCTCGGTTCCGGTGACCACGATGTTCATGTCGCTTTGTTCCAGTTCCGAAAAAGTAGGATTTATCACCTGCTTATGGTTTACCCTTCCGATCCTCACCGCTCCGATCGGTCCGGAGAAAGGAATGGAGGAAAGGGACAAAGCCAAAGAAGCACCGTTTATTCCCAGAACATCACTGTCGTTTTCCTGATCGGATGAGAGTACGAACACTATAACCTGTACCTCCTTGAAGTAACCTTGAGGGAAAAGAGGTCTGATCGAACGATCAACCAACCTTGAGGATAGGATTTCCTTTTCAGAGGGCCTACCCTCCCTTTTGAAAAATCCTCCCGGGATTTTACCAGCAGCATAGGCTTTCTCCCTGTAATCCACAGTCAGAGGGAAAAACCCCTGAAGCTTAGCCTCTTCTTTTACCTCTTTATTAGCAACCGCAGTAGCCAAAATCATAGTGTCGCCAAGCCTTACCAGACAAGCGCCATCCGCCTGCCTGGCGATCCTCCCGGTTTCAAAAACGAGTTCCCGCCCCTCTAAATCGATTTTCTTTTCCTGTTCCATTTATCCTAATACCTCTATTTTCTTATTTTAAGTTTTTTGATCAACTTCTGATAGCTTTCAGGTTCTTTTTTCTTCAAGTAATCCAAAAGCCTTCTTCTTTTCCCCACCATCTTTAAAAGCCCCCTTCTTGCGCTGAAATCCTTGGTGAAGGTTTTAAGATGCTGGGTAGAGGCGTTGATTCTCTCGGTTAACAATGCAATCTGAACCTCGGGAGAGCCTGTATCCTTCTGGTGTTCTTGAAATTCTTTAATAAGCTCTTGTTTTTTTGGTTTCTCTATTGGCAAATAATCCTCCTTTTGAATTTTTTTGTTGTAGTGCTCTTTTAACTTCCTTTTCGTCCTTTTTGAGCCTTTTTTTCAACTCCTCCAAGCTGCTGAATTTTAGATCGGGTCTGATCCAATCAAACAGAAAAAGAAAAACCTTCTTTTTTTCCTCTTTTTGTCTGTAGTTAAATATGTTCACCTCCAAAGACCTATGTTTTTCCTCAAAGGTAGGATTCTCTCCGGAATAAACCATTCCACCATAAAGTTTTTTTTCAATCCTCACCTCTGCAGAGAAAACTCCGTTCTGAGGTATAAGCTTTCGTTCAGAAACTTTCAAATTGATAGTTGGAAAACCCAGTTTTTCACCCAGACCCCTACCTTTCACTCTTTCACCCAGGATCGGATAGCCGTGCCCCAGCATACTGATCCCGCTTTCAAAATCCTTTGATTTGAAAGCCTCTCTTATCCTGGTGCTCTTTATGGGCAGATCATCATTTTTCACCGGTGAAATCACCTCCAGATCAAATCCAAACTCTTGGGCTTTTTTCTCAAGAAGTTCCAATCTCCCCTCTCTTTTTTCCCCGAATGCATGGTCATATCCAATCACCAGCTCACCTGCGTTCAGTTTATCAATCAGTATCTTCTCCACGAAATCCTCAGCTTTCATCTCTGAAAACTCTTTGTTGAATTTGATTACTATGGTCAAATCCAATCCCAATCTCTTCAAAAAATAGAGCTTCTCCTCCAAGGTGGTCAAAACAAAGGGAGCGGTTTTCGGATCAACAACTAACTGGGGATGAGGCTGGTAGGTTACCAGAACGCTTTTTTTTCCTTTTTCTTTCGCCTTCTCGACCAGCTTTCTTATAATTGACTGATGTCCCAGATGAACACCATCGAACGTCCCTAAAGTCACCACCGGTTTGTTCAGATAAGACGTATCAAGCTGGTTAATGTCGCAGATAACTTCCATCACCAAAGAACCCTTTTATACTTAAATAAGGTTTTCCCATTATCCGATAAATTCTTACAACCGACCAGGCTTTGCCCTATTGCCAATACCTTTCCCGAGTCATCCTTTAAAACCACCTTCTCATTTTCAGAGAAATCTTTTTCAATTGACTTTATATCTTCGGCTTTTATTTCCTGACCATGTCTTATCTTAGTCTTGAACTTTTCAAAAACCACAAGCGATGGGAAATCTTCCAAGGCTTTCTCTATGGGTATAATGATTTTTTTCACCCCCCCCTGTTCTTTTATTTTTTCTATCCGATCCTGGGTGAATGAATCCTTGAGCCGGTATGGTCCCACCCGGGTTCGACATAATGAAAAAAGATGCGCTCCGCAACCCAATCTTCTCCCCACATCAAAACCCAAGCTCCTGATATAGGTCCCCTTAAAACATCTAACCCTTATACAGACGAAGGGAAGCTTGATTTTCAAAACCTCTATGTTTTTAATTGTTACTTTCCTCTTTTTCATTCCAATTCTTTTCCCTTCCCTTGCCAGTTGGTAAAGTCTTTTTCCTTTATGCTTTATCGCTGAAAATACTGGCGGGGTTTGCCAGATCTCACCTTTAAAAGAACCCACTACCTCACCTATGCTTTCCTCATCACACACAAACTTAGAATTTCTCTTTTCGGTTTTTCCAAAACTATCGTAGCTGTCGGTTTCCTCGCCCAGTTTAATCTTCCCGATATATTCTTTCTCCCAATCATCG
>LJUW01000008.1 GCA_001304315.1 candidate division Zixibacteria bacterium SM23_73_2
GAGCAGATCCCTCCTTCTCGGTCCCGGATAGCGGAGGAAGAAGAGCAGACATCGGTATCTCCGAATATCTTTTCGCCTTGGGAGATACCAAAGGAGATGATACCATCGAATTGGGTGATGTTATATATATGGCTAACTTCCTTTTGAAATCGGGCCCAGCGCCATGTCCCTTCGGTTCTGCAGACGTCGACTGCGATGGTGATGTAGAGATAGCTGACGTGATCTATTTAGCTAATTATATATTGAATTCAGGTCCTGCTCCAGGCTGCCCCTAAAAATCCAGATTTATATCAAAAAGAATAAAGCCCCAACTTTAGATTAAAGCTGGGGTTTTTTATAATTGAGATCACAATTGGAAAATCCCTAAATTGACCCTTCTACCAGTTTTTTGCCCAGAATGAAAGCATTTTTCAAAGCCTCTTTATTCTCCCCTACCTTACCTATTTCAAAATCATTATGTGAATATAAAATCTCCTCAAAAAAATCTATTCCCACCCAATTAAAAAATCCCTTCAAAACCGTCAAAGCACAATTGAATCTCTGCCGCCTCCCCCCAACCAAAACAATGGCTCCAATTCTTTTTACTCTACCCTTCTCAATCCGGCTTTTATCGAAATAATGCCCCTCTCTGTTTTTTCTCAGAGGGCGCAGGCAATTGCACCGGTCAATAAAAAGCTTCATCTGAGCGGAAACCGAATCGAAATAAACAGGTGAGCCCAACACAAAAAGATCGCTTTTTAAGATCAAAGGATAAATCCTATCCATACCATCGTGATAGGTGCAAATATCGGACTCCGGCAATACTTCACAAGATTTGCAGGGTTTTATCTCAAAATCGTCCAGATAGATAATATCATCTTGAATCTCGCCTCTTGAATCCTGCATCCTGCTCTTTGCCCCCTGGATAACCTTTCTGATAATCAAATCCACGTTTCCCCCCTTAACCGGACTTCCGTTTATCCCCAAGATTCTCATTTTAATCAAAGATTACTGAAAAGGTCGTAGTTTGAAAGAAGCTCTTTCCCCAATTTATAGGGCTTTGCTTTGGGCTCGAGCCTCTCAGCATCGTATCCTAAAGCTCGAAGATGAGATACGAACTCGGTAAAACCATGCAGGGTATAAATCTTTTGAGGGGATGCTTTTTTAACGTATTGGGTGAGCTCCCAAAAATCCGCGTGATCCGAAAGGGGGATAACCTCATCTGCTCCGTAAGTTCCTTTTGCCCCGGGATCAAGCGCCCATCCAGTGAGCATGGCTATTCTCTTTTTGGGAATATTATTTATCATCTTGGAGTTTCTCAGCCAGGGGGGCGTTAAAAGGACCTTTCCCTTTAAATCCCTGGAATAATATCTGTAGCAGTTTTTAAATTTAATCCCGAATCTCTGATAAACCGAAGCCAATTTCAGAATGGAGCTGTGAACCGAGAGTTTAAATCCCAAATTCCCCAGTATCTTCATCGCTTCCTGTGCTTTTCCCAGAGAATATGCCAAAACCACCGGGGTCTGGTTTTGGGATAGGGTTTTTTTTACGAAACCGGTAAGTTTTTTTATGATCTCTTTTCTGGGTGGAAACACATAATCAGGCAATCCGAAGGTCGATTCCATAATCAGGATGTCGCATTTTTTTATCTGGATCCTCTCAGCGGTCAAACATCCTCTTAACTTAAAATCTCCGGTGTAAACCATTCTAACCCCACCCTTTTCCACCAGAATCTGAGATGCTCCTAGGATGTGACCCGAGGGAAAAAGCTCGACTTTTGCCCCCTTTATCCTTTTAGGCTGGTTGAATTCCAAAATTCTGGTTTCGGTCTCTCCCAGGCGATGCTGATAAAATTTGGCGGTCTGGGGAGTGGCTAAAATCTTCTTATGTCTTTTAGCATGGTCTATGTGAGCGTGGGAAACAAAGCAGAAATCCTTCTTTCTATTCGCATCCAGCCACAAATCAGTCCCCTGGATACGAATGCCTCCGTCATATTCTATTTCCAAAGCCTAACCTTTCATTGGAAACTAAAACCGCAGCTTCTGGGTGTCCACACCCCGAAGTTTTTTATGTTCATAATAATCTGCTTGTAAAAAAATCTTTATCTTCTCTCTTACAATTTATATCCGATTTTTCTCAAAAACTCTTTTCTCTCAGATACATCCTTTTCTTTCTCAATCCCTTTGGGGGCAAAGCCATCTATGACTCCCATAATTCCCTTACCCTGCTCTGATTCTGCTATTATGACCTCAACCGGATTGGCAGTTGCACAGAATATCGAACAGACCTCAGGACAATCCTTTACTGCATTTAAAACGTTTACGGGAAAAGCACCTTTAATATATATTATAAAGGAATGCCCTGCCCCGACCTGGTATACTGATTTCTCCGCAGCTTTTTTCAAATCCTCATCGTTTCCCTCGGACCTGATCAAACAGGGACCCGAAGCCTCGCAAAAAGCCAGGCCGAATTTAATACCGGGTGCAGAACTCACCAGAGCTTCGTACAAATCCTCAGCAGTCTTTATGAAGTGGGTCTGCCCCAAGATGACATTAGAATCTTCAGGAATTTCAAGCTTATAGGTTTTGAAATCCATAATCTCTTCTCCTTATAATAGTGCTGTTCAATCGGGGTACGCCTACCCCGATTCTAAAATATTTACAAGAAATTTAATCTTTCAAAACCGAAAAGCAAATAAAAAATATTAAAAGAAAAATCCCGGTTAAATTGGGGTACCCTTACCCTGAGTTAAAAATATCCTGAAAAATTCAATTTAAATCCCCGCAAACAGAAATATAATAAAAAACATTGATTGTTTAATCGGGGTACTCCCGCCCCGATTCAACGAAAAAAAACAAAAATAAAAAAGCCTCCTGCAACTTCAGGAGGCTTTTTCAGATTTTAACAACTTCAACAGGATCAGAAAGTGATCCCCAGAGAAATCCGGTGATTCTCTCCTAAGAAATTCTCAGCCTCAGTAATATAGGCGTAATCTAGATTGAACTTGTAGATTTGGAGCCCGCAGCCTATGGCAAAATTCCCATCGCTTACTCCACCCCTCAAGGAGGCGAAATAATCCGGGGAAAACTCATAGGTATACTCTCCACCAAAGTGGAATTTGAGCTCGCTTCTTTTCTCGATCTTCTCCACGTCCGTGGTAAAGGTGAAGCCGTAAAGAGGATAGATCGCTGCTCCGAAAAGGTAGTTCGCCGGAACCCGATCATCTCCAACCTTGGTGCCCAGATCTCTGAAAGCAACACCCAGAGCGATCTCGTCCGAGGCATCGAACTTGAACCCGCAGTCAAACCCCACGCCGGTCTCAGAATACGAGTCGGAATAATCGATCTTCTGGGTCACTACCTTGAAGTTGGCACCCACCAAGAATTTCCCTACCTCGTTTCCGTAGGAGAAAAGGAATACATTATCCATATTATCGAATTCTCCAAGGAATTTACCACTGTTGTCATATTCTTTGATCTCGTCCACACCAGCTCCAATCCAGGAAAGACCCAGAGCACCGAAATCGAACCTGTGTCCGTAGGCGAAATAGTTGTACTGACGATCGTAGGACATCGAGGCAGCGTACATTCCGGTGATGTGGATGAAATCTATCTGGGCAATACCAGCAGGGTTCCAGTACCCAGCCGAGGCATCGTGAGCCTCAGCCACATAGGCTCCGCCCATAGCCAGAGCTCTGGCACCAACTCCCATTCTCAGCATCGGCATAGCGTGGTTGTCACCGGCGAAAAGGTTGGGGGTTGTAAGTAGTGAAAGAGAGATCATCACCAGTAAAACTTTCTTTAACATTTTCTTTCTCCCTTTTTTTTGGTTAGTTACTGACATTTTCTTTCCCATTTATCTTTTTAGGGGCGGTCCTAAAGGACCGCCCCTCAGTATCTATTAATCCTTCTTAACCACCGCTATCTTGATTACTTCAGTTACTGTATTAGAACCATCCTCCGCTTTGATATGGCAGAGATAGATACCGCTGGCAACAATCTCACCATCATCTGTAGTGCCTTTCCATTGATACACATCATTAACGGGCGTAAGAGTGGCGACGTGGTCACCAGCAAAGTCATATATCTTGACCATAATCTTAGCAGATTTGCTGTTGCCTATCTCTATGGTAGTTGCTTCTACATTTGGATCGAATGGGTTTGGATAGTTGTAGGCATCCGAAATTGTAAGCGTTCTTGCTTCAATTTCGAATTCCCAATCAGCCTTGTTGCCAATATAATCTTCCACTGTCAGCTCTCCGTTGAACATTCCATCCTTAACAAAGATCTTGACGATTCCGGTAGCTTCATCAATATCTAAATCTTCAAGCGGAGTTCCTTCGCCGGTATACCCTGCAAAGGTCAAATTGAGAGTGGCCCAGTTTACTCCAGAACCAGTATCTGTAATCTTCACCTTTATCGGACTATCAGAGAGACTATTGAGCAAAGTAATTTTCGGTGCCGTTTTATCATCAAAGAACGGTTGATAGTAGGTTGCGTTTCCTACCGCGTCAGTAGCGGTTATCTCTATCACCGCTCCGTCAGTTGGAGGTCTATAGGTCAGGATACCAGTTGCAGGATCGTAGGTGACAGATTCAGCAGGAGCAGTTACACCATTCTCCATAACCATAATATCCTCGAAGGAAACTCCGGATTTGTCATCCAAGACCTTAAATAGAAGCGGATTTCCCCACTGGGTGGAAAGCATGGTGATAACCGGAGCGCTGCGGTCAACCGGGAACCACTGGTGAATTACGGTAGCCTGGTTGCCCACGCAGTCATATATTCCATAAGAATGTCCGGTGGCTGAATCTCCATAAACTCTGACGTAGTTCTCATTCTCGTGATGCTCCGTGTGATATTGACCATTGTAGATAACCACGTGCAGGTATTCGTCATTCTTCATCTCGAAGAACGGATCGACATATACTGTATCGTTGACTATCTCGATCTGGCTGGAGGTCCAGGTGAAGTAGATCTTGTGCTCGAATACGTTAGAGCTGTTATCAGTTGCACCAGCGAAGTCGATGTGGATGGAGTTGGTATCCACTCCGGATTCCAGATCTTTTACCGTGAACCAGAACTCCGGATTCTTGGAAACGTAATGCTTGGGTATGTAAAGCTTCGGAGGAGCGCAATCCACGGTGAAGGTATCTGCAGCAGTTGCAAGAACTCCGTAATTGTTTCTGGCGCTAACCGTTACCACATAGGTAGCACACTCGAACGGCTGTCCGCAGTTCTCCACCTTGAGGATGCCTGAGACAGGATCGTAACCGTCGTATTCACCACCGTAATCTCCACAAGGATAGCAGAATCCATCGGCAAGACCGGTGCTGTCATATATATCCATCATGTATCCGCCCAGTTGACCGACCTTCATCACGATGCTGTTCTCGTAAACTTGGGAGTAGTTATCCTTGATGGTCGCCTTAAACAGCGGATACTTATAGGTGTAATCCGAACAGTTGGGCTCCACCTCGATCATGGCCATGATGGATACGCCGGACACGTTTTGAAGAACTGCGTAGAGTCCCATCTGGTTGGTTTTGAATGTCACCTGATCGTTTTCAGTGTCAATCACCAGATCCCTGATACCAACGAATGACCATCCGTAAGATGTACCGGTCCAGCGAGCAACCTGTAATTTGGACTCATCTATCACCACATCTTCCTCGTTGTAGCTCATAACAATGGTGGAATAGATGCCGGAAGGAATTGAGACGTCTCCACCAGAGGTCGGTCCACCTTCACCACCGCCTCCATCATTGGAGTAGAGGTAGAAGTGCTGAATCATACCGTCCAGATTGCCCACCGGCAGCAAGTCCTTCTGTATTATAATCGGATTATACGGCGCCTGAGCCGGATATACCAGAAGGTTGGCTGCGGTGTCGCTTGAAACGGCTCCGGTGGGGATAGTTACCTTGGCAGTTCCATCCATAGACCAGACCCAACCGTTGGTGCCGAAGTCCTTGGTCACCTTGGTGATATTGAATCCAGCCATCTCCATCCAGGAGGAGTTCTCATAATAGGTCGAGAGGTAAAATCTGGCTGTTCCACCCAGAGAGGTGATATTACTGGCATCAAACATACCATTATAGGTGTCTGAGCCGGTCTCCTTCCTGGGGATGATCAGCTCTATATCCACGATGGTATCGGCCAGATCGCTGTACAGCGCAATCAGATACGGCTCCATAGTGGTGTTGGTGAAGTCGAAGGTTGCTGTTCCTTTGACCGGTCCAAGGGAGTTAGCCATAAAGCTCATCGGACCCATATAGGTGTTTACTTCTGGGATTACCTCTCCATCAGGGGTAACCGTGATCAGTACCTCTGGAGCGAGGAAGTTGTCAAAAGCAACGAACTTCGTGACAACACCTTTATCAATAACATCTCCTCTTAACGGCACAGCCCTGACATAATACTGCATATCCTCGGATCCAGCTAACGACTTCGGATCCCAGGGAGCCATCCAAAGGCCATTAATTCCTTGCACCTCATTAGCTATACTGAGCTTGATCCAATTGGATCCGCCCCGCTGAGCGGGCATGTACTCAAACTGTAGGTAATCGACTGAATACATGGTAGAACCAAAGATATAGCACGGATGGAAAGCTCTGACAACGCCGATTGGAATAGTTATATCCCTGATCACAACCGGAACTTCCTTAGAAGCCCAGCTTGTGTTGTTAACCTTGTCCACCATATAGATTCCAATCCGATAGGTTCCCGGAGGCAATCCGGCATGGTTCCAGGTAAACCAGTACTGGCCAGTGGGATCAGATCCTAAAGGAACGCCCATCTCTGAGTAACCTCCAGGACCATAAATGTAGAAGCGAATAGTATCCATTCCTGCATTATAATCCCGAGGCATATCCCAGATCCGAGCCACTATGAGAGCGGTGTCAGGAGTGGTTATATCCTTCATATGGTTGTTGTAATCACCGTTTATGGTAACGATCTCACCTTGAGGAGCACTTTTATCAACGAATACATTGAGAGTGTCAGTCCAGCTGTTATTTCCAGCAGAATCGAACGTCTCGCATGCCAGATGATACCAGCCGTTGGAAAGACCAGAACCTATTCTCCACAACCTGGTATAGATTGAATCCATATACAGGGTCAGGCTATCAGGATTCAATCCGAATTCGATGAAGCTGGAATTGATGTTCAATTTGTATCCGAACCAGACCTGATCGATGCCAGCAGAGGAAGGTGAATATTTCTTAGCCACAGCCTGAACCACTACATCCGTCCCAGAATCTCTTATATCCAGATTGGGACCGACTATGGAGGAATCCTCAGGAGCTATCATATAGGTTATGGGTCTATTGTTGGTGATGTTAATCCAGATCGCAGGACCGATAGCCACATTGTAAGCCGAATCCAGAGATAAGCATCTCAAGCCGTACCAGCCATCGTCGTTACCGTAGATACCGTCTTTGTTCAGGTCGTTGTTATAGGTTAACCAGGTATAAGGCCAGGTGGGCATAACCACGGGGCCCTTCCGAACCTCTTGTCGCTGGGTCTCCACCGTAGCAATGTCATACCAGGTGGTCTCCACCTCGGCAGTGCCCTTTGCCACGGGAGTCCATTCCACTCCATACTGGTAGGTAACCGATTTTATGTCACCCTGGGCAGCATTCAAGGCTCTGGCTTCCAAATCGATATCATCACGATTATAGGAGTTGTTCTTGGGATTCCAGACCACGCATTCGTTTCCGGTTACGTCCAGAATACCAACCCAGATCCAGTCCTCTTGATAGGGGTTACCCAGCTTATCGTACATCCAGGCTTTGAGTTTACCCAGATCGTAACCCTGCTCAGCCCAGGTGTCCGGAGGATTAACGTCCGGAGGCCAGAACATCACCTTGTAGGGATGCTCGGTCCTGGTACCAAGATAGTGCACGTTTCCGACCTTCCATTCAACTCTATCCACCTCGGCACTGTCCACGAAGGGCAGAGGATGACAGGTGGCTTGAATCCATCTTCCTGCCTGAACGAACACGGTCTTGTTTCCGCCCAGCTGATCAGATGGATTGATGAACATTATGGTATCGGAACCGTCCTGAGCTATGCTCCAGATAGTGTCGATCGCTGGCTGGGGACCACTTCCATCTACGAATACCGTGGTATCCGAAGGATTGGCTAAGGCAAACCAGCCATCGTCGAAGCGTAAGTCACCATCATAATCGAACAACATGTTTCCAGCAGCATCTCTGGGAATGGCCCTTATGTCTATGGATCTCTGATCCGTAGGGAAAGTATAGCCTCGAACAGCAAAGACGGTAGAGTTGTTCGGACCGTTTAAATTAACCGGAGTTACTTTATCTATATAGTAATAGTTGAAGAATATATCCGCATCGCTGCTGTACTTCCACCAGAAGTAGACGGTATCTATATCTAAAGTAGATTGCATCACATAGGCGAACAGATCAACCGGACCCGAGATCTTGTCCACCCCGTTTACCGTCACGATGGGCTCGACCTTCAGGTCCACCACCGGTACGGTCGCGTCCAGATAGACGAAGACCAGAGGAGTGGTGCCGAATAAGGAAGCGGTTCCCTTGGGAACGCTGGCCAGGTAGAAATTGGCTCTCAACCAGACCTTATCCCCATCGTGGAAAATGGAAGTGTCCGAGTTATCCCAGCCGATGCTCCAGGTAGCGGGTGAGCCACTCGGTCCCATATCAGTGCCCGCCAAGAACCAGTCTACTCCGTTGAAGGAGTATTCGAAATCGACATATCCTATCTCCACTGGGGTAAACGGTGAGGTGCTGCCCATTTGTGCTCTGAGCTGGACGAAATTAAAGGGAGGCATAACCGACTTGGCGATATGCACCCTCTGACCATCCTTAGGATAGGTGATCATAGCCAAGGGCTCCTGGGTCTCGGGCACGCACAGAGGAGCGTACTCCCTGTCCCAGTTCTTGGATTCAGTCCAGGCATAAACGTATAGGGTATCAGTTCCCGCAGGCCAGTTGGTCACGTCCAGATTAAAGCTGTGGGGCATGGTCACCGCATCAGCCCGGTAGATCCTCATATTCATCGGAGGAGGATAGGAAGGAGAGACGTTACCGTAGAACGCTTCCACGTTGAAGGTGTCCGCATCGGTTGCTCCCACAACGTCAACCACCACGGTGTTGTTTGCACCCTCCACGTTATACCCGCAGCTGCTCTGAGGAGAGACGGTGTCGTTTATGCTGGCAATGAAAAGAGTGGGGGAGGTGAAGTACCAGTAGAACTCGAAATGGCAGGAATCGTAAGCTGCCATGGTATCCAGAACGTTGCCCGGGCAGTCGTAAGAGTAGATTATCATCTCGTGGAGACCTTCGGTGGGAAGCGAATGAATGGTGTCCTTGAACACATAGGTTCCAGCAAAGGGCCCAGTCATTCTCATTGGACCACCCGGATACCTTATCCAGGGACCAGGAGTGCCCATGCCGTCGGTATCCTTCTCCCGATAGAGCACCAGGGAAGAACAGACATCCGCATCCTCGGTCTCGGCAATTAAATGCAGCTTCCAATTAGGTCCCCAGGTCAGCCCGGGATCAGGATGGGTAACGCAAACAACCGGAGGTTTACAATCAGCATGAGCTGAAACCGCAATGGTATCAGCCGGCTTCTCCCAGTTGTTGGCATTATCAATAGTCTGTACCACAAATTTATAGGTGGTGCTGTCATCCAGCACAACTGTTCCGTCAGTAGTCCAACTCTTGCTGACGATGTCATTGGTGGTACCCATGGTATCGTCATAATTAATCGCACCACCGGTTCCCCAGTCGGAGAAGATGGCAAACCAACCACCGCCTGATAGATCGCCGTCCTGGGTAGTCCAGGTGAGGTCGATCACGCAGTCTTTCATCGGAGTTGCCACCAAACCACCAACCGGAAGCGGCCTTTTGGTATCCACTTTCCAGGCTAACGTATTGGAAGCGATCACCGATTTGTTCCCGGCATCATCCTCCAGGGTGATGTTCACATAAGCTACGTTAGCATTATAATCAACTGCTGAATCCTGAGGCTCATCTCCCAGCTCCCAGAGCAGTCTGTAAATTCCAGTGCCTGGACTGGCTGTACTTTCCTCCATACAGTAGTTCCAGGGACCTTCAAATCCACAGGTCGTCTCAAGTAAGTTGACCATCACCGGGCAGGTAGGAGCTGGATCCAAAACGTTGTTAGCATTAACCCTGATAAGAACCGTATCTCCGATATTCATCACGTTATTGGAGTCCACATCCATCCATCTCTCCAAGATTATATCCGATGCAGAGATGGAGGGAGGTTCTATATCAATGGGATAATCGATAAGCTCTCTCATCGAATCGGTGTTGCAGGCGTTGTCTAGGGCATGGAACCAGCAGGCAAGCTCATTAGCTGCAGTATCGATCAATCCAGCTACAACCGTATCCTTCATCTGCCAGATCCTTTCGCCTGCGGTATCCTCCAGGGCTACCATCCAGCCACTGACTATGCTGTCCAGATCCACCCACACGCTTTCTACCTCGAAGAACTCATTGGATTCCATCCAGGCCCAGAACTGCAGAGTATCTCCTATGGAGATCACCCCATCGCTCTGCCGATCCCAGTATAAAACCACCTGCACCGAATCGAACAGAGGCCTCTCGGTATCGATGGGATACATGAGCAGAAGGGAATCCCTATTGGGATTACCCACGGTATCCTCACAGGTGAAGATCAAATAGTAGAATCCTGAGAGGACATCCAGAGGAGTCGCTACCGGGCCTAAGGGAATTCTCCAACGGCTCACGAAGTTACTATCGCCCGGAGGAGAGGAAACGATGCTGTCGGTCAAAGTCTGCCATATAGGAGGCGTTCCGGTGTTTTTGAAAGTGGAGAAATCAGATTTCACTCCAGCGGAGACCTCAATATCCCCACCGGTTATGTTTGCAGCAACTCTTATGGAATCACCCAAATCAACTATCCCATTAAAGCCGCCGCATTCAAACTCATCGTATAGAGCAAAATACAAATCCTCAAATACAGGAGGCCAGACGTCAATCCTTATCTTCCTCGCAGCAGGTGGCCAGGGTGGAGAGGAAGGATAAGTATACCGTAAAGTATCACTACCGGTCGGACCGAATCCAGCACTATCAAGTTCAATTCCAGAAGGATTCACTTTTAATCCGCAATACAAATCATTATAGGTGGACCAAAGCACAACCGAATCCGAATTCATATTATAGGTCACGTAGAAAATAGGAGAACTTCCATCGTTAATGGTCAAATTAATCCCGCTGATTTTAACCGAATCACCTTCATGAAAAGGTCCATTAATGGGAATTTCCCTCATTAGTGAATCCTGACTGGAGTTAAATCCAGCAGCACCTTTGTCCTTCCATAGCTTTAAGGCTTCAACCGAATAGTGCTTATCGTTCTGACTGGTAAAGGTTATCGCATTGAGAATATCATCATAAGTATCCGACTCCTCATCAATTCTTATACCCAGAGCAAGCACGTTAGTATAAGATCCATTGACGACGCTGGAGTCAACAGTCACCGTATCGCAGGTGGTGGCTCCGTTTACCGAAAAGGGAGAATCGATCTGAGCAAATGCTGAACCATAAAATACAAGAATCCCTACCAGAAAAACTGGTAAAATGAATCGAAGGTTTCTCATAGGACAAACCTCGTGGTTTTTGGTTTTAGATTTTTTTGATAATATTGGTCTTAACATCTTCTTTCTTTCCTCCTTTCTTTCGCAAATTAAAAAAAATCCGTTTTACTTTTGGTTTCTAACTATAAATTTTCGTGGTTCTCACCTCCTTAGATAAATGAATACAACTTTAGATACAATGCTTTTTAAATTTTCTCTGGGGTATTCTGGATTTCCTTTTCTCTTTACAAACACCATCTCCCCTCCGTTTTACCAAGCTGCTGGCTATTCTAAGGTGTCATCTATAGAGGAGTTTTTAAATAATTCGACCCTTCCTTTTTTTATCGCCGATGTGGGCTAACTCAACATAGATTTCAAATTTAAATTACCAATTTAATAAAAAACATTAAACGAAATACGCTAAATTGCTTTTGAATATAAACCAAGCTCAAATTTTTGTCAAGAAAAAAATAAACTTTTTTAATTTTTTAAAAACTCAATAAATTCTTGTCCAATTTAACGAATCGTAGAATTCCTGTCAAATGTTTTTTACAATTTTATTTATACCATAATTCCTTTTAAAATGTTTCGGCTCAATTCATTTTATTCTTTACCCTTTTTGTTCGCGGGAGGTGCCCTTTAATATATTCGGCTGAATACTCCGGAACTATAGTGGTTATATAAATCCCCGAGCCCAACTCAAAACCGGCAGGGGTGGTCAATCTGGGCAAAATCTGAATATGCCAGTGATAATAATCCTCCTCCCGATCTTTTAAAGGAGAAGTTCTGATTATTAAGTTATAATCGGGATCGCCCAATCTGATATGGATTTTTTCCAACACCGATTTGAGAGCTCGGGCCATCTTTTTGCAAAAAGCAATATTTATGTTTCCGAAAGAAGCGTCGTGCTTTTGGGGAACAATCCAGGTCTCAAAGGGAGTTCTGGAGGCAAAAGGATGAAATCCCACAAATCCATCATTATGGTAAATCACTCTCTTTTTGGCCGAAAGTTCCTCTTTTATCATATCGCAGAAAACACAGGATCCGTGATCATCATAATATCTCATCGCCTCCTCCAGATGGTGCCTGATGCGAGAGGGTATCAAGGGCAAAGCGATGATCTGAGAATGGGGATGAACCAGGGAGGTGCCAGCGGATTCACCATGATTTCTGAAGATCAGAATCATTTTCACCCTTTTATCCCTTTTTAAATCCAGAAATCTCTTTCTGAAGGCCAAACAGACCTCCTCCACCTGAGCTGAGGGCAAAACTCCCAGGCTCCTGTTATGAAGGGGGGTCTCGATTACGACCTCGTGCCTTCCCACTCCGTTCATTTTCAAAAAGAATCCTCGGGTTTGTCTTTCTGGTTCCCCCTCCGGGATCAAAGCCGGGAATTTGTTGAAAACCACCCTCACCACCCATTTCTTTCCCTTTTTCTTGGACCAGATCGCCCCGGGGGTCATTTTTTCGTTCCCGGGACAAAACGGACAGGAGGGTTCAAGTTGAGGAAGTTTTTCCCTTTCTTCCCTTTTTTTCTTTAGATCATGGGGTCTTTTTGCTCTCTCCGAAGCTATTATGATCCATTCCTTTGTAGCTCTATTCTGCCTTAATTCAGACATGGTGAATCCTTAAACTTTACCTGAGGTCAACTGACCCAATTTCTCTAATTTTTGATTCTCCCCGATCACTACCAAAATATCACCTGCTTCAATTCGGGTTTGGGGAGAGGGATTTATTATCATCTCCTTACCTTCCTTTTTTATCCCGATAACCAGAAGTCCCAGCTCGCATCTGATCGGTGAATCCTTAAGAAGAGTATCTGCTATAGCCGATTTTTCCTTTACCTCAATTTCCTCTATTCCAAAACCCGTTTCTTGGTCACCGGTGACGATTCGCATGAAATCAACCACATCCGGTCTCAAGGTCACCAAGGCCATCCTTAAACCACCCATCTCATGAGGGGAAACCACCCTATCCGCCCCAGCTCTTAGAAGTTTTTTTTCGGCGGATTTCGATTCAGCCCTTGCGGTTACGAAAATTCTGGGATTGAGCTGATTAGCAGAAAGGGCCATAAATACATTCTCCGATTCAGAGGCCACGGTGCTGATCAGAGCTTTTGCTCTTTGGATTCCCGCAGCCAAGAGGACCTCATCATCGGTAGCATCTCCTTGAACTACCAGTAATTTTTGTTTCACCAAGTCCTCAACCCTTTCAGGATTTTTTTCAATGACCACCAAAGGAAGTTTTCGAAAGCAGAACTCCTTGCATACTTGCTCCCCAACACGACCATATCCGCACACGATATAATGGTCCTTAACATCTTTTAATTGTTTCTCCATCTTTCTCCTCCCCAAAATTCTTCTTATCTCCCCCTCAATTATAAATTGACCTAAAACGGTTATGGTAAAAGCTGCGCCCCCTACACCGAAGATAACCAAAATTATGGTGAAGATCCTACCCGCCTCCGATAAAGAGCTCACCTCCTTAAATCCCACTGTGGAAAGGGTTATAATGGTCATATAAATGGAATCCAGAAAACCCCATCCCTCAATCAGAATATACCCCAAGGTACCATAGGCGATCAATCCGATCAAAATCAAAAAAACCCATTTTATTCTTTTTTCTGGAGGCATATTACCTATCCAATTAATTCACAATTAGATTATCACTCCGGTGCTCCCGCTTTTTCCGCCATCTCCTCTCCCACCCTTTTGAGGGCATCGGATTTTAGAATCATCCTCCTTAAGACCGGAGGGGTCAAAATTGTAGTCGCCACCACCATGAATATTACCACAGAATAAAGGTCCGCACCAATAGCTCCCATTGAAAGCCCAATAGAGGCAATGATCATCCCCACCTCTCCTCTTGGAACCATTCCAACACCAACTATCGACGCCTGCCCCATCCCCAGACTTAAAGCTCCCAATCCACACCCCAGAAGTTTGCCCAGGATGGCAAAAAGGGTTAAAAGCAAAGCTGCACCAATTATATTAGCTTGAGTAAAAACAGAAAGATCAACATGCATTCCCATCACCACGAAAAAGAAGGGTACTAAAAAATCGTATAAAGACTCAGCTTTCAAGGACAACCTGAATTCTATGTTCAGACCGGACAGGACCATTCCGGCCATAAAAGCGCCAACTATCGCTGCCAGATCGATGTAACTGGCCACCAGGGAAAGGCCCAGGCATAAAAGGATAGCCAAAGAAAAGGGCGCATTTCTAGTCTTAAAAGTTCCCAATCCCGGGGCAACGAAAGGAACGACCCTTTTACCGATGAAGATCAAAAACAAAACAAAAGCCACTGCCTCAAAGACCACCAACCCTATTTTGAGATAGGAGATAGCTCCCTTTCCTAATCCGGTCACGATTGCTAATACAATCAACCCAATAATGTCATCGAAGACCGCTGCCCCTAAAATCACTTTGCTCACCTTAGCATCCAGAATTCTTAGATCCGCCAAAACCCGGGCAGTAATTCCTACAGAAGTAGCTACCATAGCTGTGCCCACGAACATCGCTTCAACGGTCTTATGGGAGATAATCTGGGCATAGAGGTAACCGAAGATGAAGGGAAATACCACTCCCAATATCGCAACTATCAAAGAGGTTTTCCCAACCAACAAAAGTTCATCCACTCCGGTCTGGAGTCCAACTGTAAAAAGGAGGATTATCACACCGATTTCCGCTAAGACGTTGTAGAAATGAGAAGGCTCAACGAGATTGAAGACAAAGGGGCCCAATAAAATCCCTGCTAAGATCTCGCCAACAACTGCTGGCTGCTTTACCCTTTCAAAAAGCTCTCCCATACCCTTGGCAGCCGCAAACATCAAAAACAACCCAAAAAGAATCTTCGTTATATCTTCCATTTTTTATTATACTGGTTCAAAACCTTCCGGACCTCTCTATAAGCTTCCTGTTGTAGAAAGAAATAATATCAGATCTTCTCAGAACTCCAATAAGTTTTTTTCGATTACCTCTGTCCACCACCGGCAAAGCCTCCACATCTTGCAGCCCGAACTTTGGTAAAGCATTAGCCAGGGTTTCGTCCTCAAAAAGGATTTGAGTATATCCGGGAACCACATCCCTTACAATAACTAAGTTCTCAAGTCCTCTTTTGGTTATAAGATTTCTGATGTCCTGAAGGGACAACATTCCCTCCAACTCATCTTTCGAATTCACAACCGGGAAAAAGCTATATTTGGAGTTCTCCACGAACTCCAGAAGTCTCCCCCAGGACATGGAATGAGGGATTTTTTCCCAGGATTTGCTCATAACCTCCCTGACCAAAGTTGTGGAGAGAATACTCACATCCTTTCCCGCCCTCAGATTCACACCCCTGCGAACAAGCTTCAAGGTGTATATGGACTCCCCTCTGCTGAGGCGATTGGACAAAAGGGTGCTTAAAACGCTGGCTAACATCAGGGCCAGTATTATTCTGTAATCGGCAGTCATCTCGAATATTATAAGCATTGCGGTAATGGTTGCATGGGTGGTTCCAGCCACCAAGGCACTCATTCCCACCAAAGCGTATGCTCCGGGGCTGGCCACGGTGCCGGGAAAGACTAAATTAACTGCGTTGCCAAAAAAACCTCCTAACATCGCTCCGATAAAAAGGGAGGGAGCGAAAATGCCGCCTGAACCTCCTGACCCCAGGGTTAAAGAGGTGGCAATTATCTTCAAAAAAACCAAGAGAAACATCACCCCCAAAAACATCTCAGCATGAAGGGCAGCTTTTATCGAGTCATATCCCACCCCTAAAATCTGAGGATAGAACAAAGCAATTATCCCTAAAAGAAGACCTCCCAGAGCCGGCTTTAAATAATTTTTGATCTTAAGTTTCTCAAAAATGTCTTCGCTTTTGTACAGGATTTTAATGAAAAGAACTGAGACCCCACCTGCCAGAAGCCCTAAGACCATATATAATGGGATCTCGTAGACGCTTTTAAAAGCATAAGGAGGGACAATGAAAGCAGGATGGTTACCTAAAAACGCACGAGCAACAACCGAGCTCACAAAGGATGAGATAATAACCGGGGAAAAAGCCTGAATGGTGAAATCACCTAAAATAACTTCCAGGGCGAAAAGAACTCCGGCGATCGGAGCATTGAAAGTAGCGGATATACCGGCAGCCGCCCCGCACCCCACCAATACCTTCACCCTCTCTCCCGACATCTTAAAGAACTGTCCAAAAGAAGAGCCCAGAGCTGAACCTATCTGTACAATGGGACCTTCTCTACCAGCGGAACCACCAGAACCTATGCATATTGATGAAGCGATCGATTTTGCCACAACCACCACCGGTTTTATTATTCCTCCTCTCAGTGCCACAGCCTGCATAACCTCGGGAACACCATGCCCTCTAACCTCTTTGGCTAAACGGTAAGTTATCGGTCCCACCAGAAGCCCCCCCACTGCTGGAATCAGAAAAACCAGATACTGCCAATGGGAAGTTAAAGATGAAAGAACTCTCTCCCCCCCTTCGAAAAAGACCTTATGAAAAGATATAATCAGCCACCGAAAAACAATTGCACCAAACCCTCCCCCTATTCCTACCGCAAAGGAGAGGATGATCAAAAAAAGCTGTTCTGAGATCTTAAGCCGGGTCAGAAGTCTAAGGATAAGATCGGGAACACTTAACCTGTCGTTCCGATTCGTTCCAGCTTCATTGTTCATTATAAAGAAAGCTTCGGGTTCAGATCCACTCAAAAGAAATATGGATTTTCTGTTCTTTTTCTTTTTTAGCTAAAAAACAGGACCAATCAAAACCAAACTATCAAATGAAAAAATATATCTTATCACGAATTACCAATGCCTGATATTTGCTTTAAAGTTTATTTGCAAAAAGAAAATTGTCAATAGCAAATTGACAAATCTTATGAGAATAAGAAGTTAGAAAAATAAAAACAAAGCTTTTTATACTGAAACTTTGCTGGGATTTATTTCTCTGAGTTTTTTCTTTTGAAGTTCTGAAGCGGTGGATACGGTTTCAATTACCTTCCTGACTTCAAAAGGCTTTGCCACTATCAGATCCACACCCTCTTCCTCCAATTTTTTGGAGTCGAGTTGTGTCCCCCAACCGGTGATCATCACCATAACAGTATAAGGATCAAGCTCCTTTATAGCTCTCACCACCTCCCAACCTGACATCTCCGGCATGGATAGGTCGGTGAAAACGATGTCGAATCCTTCCTTTTCAAATTTCTCTATCCCCTTTTTACCACTCGCGGCAGTAGCAACCTCCTGATGGTGAAGTTCCAATATCTCCTTTAATAGATCGACTATTGCTGGCTCATCATCTATTATGAGAACTCTGGCTTTCTTTGGTGAAGGGATAAAAGCTTCCTTTATATAAACAGAAGGCGAGAGTTTCTTGATTGGAATTTGAATGAAGAAAGTCGTTCCCCTCCCCTCTTCAGTATCTAAATAGATTCTCCCCCCGTGGCGGATGATGATACCATAGGCAACGCTTAATCCCAAACCTGTACCCTTGGGTCCTTTGGTGGTGAAGAAGGGATCGAAAACCTTTCTTTTAACTTTTTCAGATATTCCTCTTCCTGTGTCGGAAAAAGATAAAAGAACAGAGCTGCCCTTTCTTTTCGAGGAGATTTTTATTCTTCCACCCTGGGGCATAGCATCCAGGGCGTTTAATATAATGTTGGTGAAGGTCTCTCTCAACTCCGAGGGATTTCCTGCTACGACCGTTTCCGGTTTTCCGAAATCTGTTTCTATCTCAACAACTATTCCCTTCTCCTGAGCCTGGTCTTTCCACTTGTGTCTGGTCATCTCTATGGACTGCTTAACTATCTCATGTATTTTTACCTCCACAAACGATTCCTCTGTTTTGACCCGGGTGAATTCCTGAATTCTCCTTACGGTTTCCGCACCATCCACGGCAGCCTGCTCTATCAGCGAAAGGCCCTTTTTTACATCAGGATCGGAAGCTCCCATCTTTAAAAGCTGTGCTCTCCCCAGGATAGCACCCAAAACGTTGTTGAAATCATGAGCTACTCCACCCGCCATCTCACCCAGGGCGTTCAATTTCTCGGACTGAATCAGCTGGTCCTGGGTGGTTTTCAGTTTGGAATATGCCCTCTTCAAATCCTCAAAAAGCCTTGCATTCTCAACTGCCACAATAGCTTCGTTAGCTAATATGTTTAAAAGCCCCAAATGGCTATAATTAAATTGATTGAGACCTAATTTGGATAGGGTAACTACCCCCCTTACTTTCCCCTCGTAAATCATGGGAACTGCCATCATCGATTCGTTAATACATGGTGTGCCAGAAATATGCCTCACCTTAGGATGCCTCTCGACGTCGTTGATGATTTTGCCAATGCCAATCTCAGCCACCCAACCGGTTATGCCCTCTCCCACCTTCATTCTTAAAAGCTCTTCAGTTTCTCCTTTATACTCCTTCACCTTGCTGCCGAAAGCGACAGGTATCAGATTCTGACCAGACTCATCCAATAAAAAGACTCTACAGTTATCGAAGTCGATTACCTTCTTTATCTCCTCAGCGATTGAGCAGGCAATGGTCCTGACATTGTTGATCTTGCTCAATCTGTTAGTGATCTTCCTGACGGTATCCAGATGCGAAACCCAGTTTTCACTTTCCTGATAGAGTCTCACGTTATCTGTGGCAATACCGATTTGATTGCCAATATTGGTCAAAAGATCAAGCTCCTTCTGTCCTAAACTTTTAGTTTTCTTGAAAGCTACAAAAAGAACTCCTAAAACTTCATTTTTCGATTTAAGGGGTACTCCCATAAAAGAACGAAGCTTTTCTTCTTTTATCTCCAAAGCGGGATTTTTGCGTTTTCTTTTCATCTCCTGAATCAATCTCGGATCCCCGGTCTTGGCAATCTGTCCACAGATTCCCTCCCCTAACTTAAGCCTTATCTTAATTGAATTGAAACCCAGATTCTTTTTCACCACCAAGTTTAGCTCGAACTTACAATCATCAAAAACATACACTCCACCGTAATCGCCCTCCATTATCTCCAATACTCTGTCCAGAGTATTCTTAAGGCATTCCTCTAAGTCTAAGGATTGGGTGGTAACCTTGGAAATTATGTTCAAAGCTAAAAGCTCTTTATTCCTTCTTAAAAGCTCAGCTTCCATTTTTTTCTGATCACTTACATCCTCCACTAAAAGCAAGGCTCCATTTGGGGTTCCATCTTCTTTAAACAGTGGAACTCCAAAAGCAGAAAGAATAGTTTCTTTGCCTTCCAGGGATAGGTAGGGAGTGATTATATTTTTAAACGGTTTTCCTGAAATAAGGTCTTTTAGAATCCTCACATGCCCGGTTTGAACAGCGTTGGGGAGCTCTGTTATCTTCTTACCAATGGCCTTGGGATTATCGCCCTTTTTTACACCTAAGATTTCAGACATCTTGGGATTCTCATAGATAATCACACCTTCCCTATCTAATCTTACAACTCCTAAAGGAAGCTTCTCTACAATTTCCTGGTTGAAATCCTTTAAAGATCTGATTTTCTCCTCAGCCTTTTTCTTCTCGGTTACATCCTCAACGAAAAGCAAAGCCCCATTTATTTTATCTTTTTTATCCAAAAGAGGTACTCCACAAGCAGAGAGATTGATCTTTTTACCTTCCAGAGAGGTATATGGGGTAACCAAATTTTTAAAGGGTTCTCCTAAGAGTAATTTCTTTAAGGTCTTGACTGCTCCGGTCTGAACTATATTTGGCATCTCAGTTACTTTACGACCGAATGCTTTGGATTTCTTACCTCCCTTTATTCCTAAAATCTCATTCAATTTGGGATTCACATAAACTACCCTTCCCTCTTGATCCAACCTCACCACACCAATGGGGAGTTCCTCCACAATCTCATGTTTAAAATCCTTTAAATGTTCGATCTCATCTGATACTTTCTTTTCCTTTTTCATCTTTTGGTCATCAAAAAAATTAAAATGATTTTTAATCTATTTTGCTTTTATTTGCCTCTTTAGCAGTTTTTGTATTTATCGACTTGATTTTAACTATCTTGATAAAATCTATTCTCAAAAATCTGATAATACAAAATTCATCCAAACCAGATTTGTATGGGGGGATCATTAGCAGCATTTTGTATCCATTTCAAAAGATCAACCGAAAAACTCCCCCTTTTGAGGTTAAGCACCCGCCTCTGCCAATTTACTTTTGTGAAAGGAGAGTTGCCTTGATTAGTTTTGTTGAGATAAACTAAAAAGGAATTAAACTAACTCTGCGTAGGGAACCGCATTTAAATCCAAACCCGCTCTTTCGCCCCGGCTGAGACGAAAATCACCACAGGCTGAGATCATAGCTGCATTATCGGTGCAGAGGATCGGAGAAGGAAAATAGATTTTTAAATTTTCTTCCCTGGCTTTTTTTTTGAATTTTTCTCTCAACCTGAAGTTCCTTGCCACTCCTCCAACACAGGCGATCTTTCCTACCCCCTCTGATACAGCTGCTCTTATGCTCTTCTCAACCAGAACGTCCACCACCGCCTCCTGAAAAGAGGCGGAGATATCCGCAGTGGGGAAGGATGATTTCTCAGACCTTTTTTTTAAGACGTAGAGAGCAACAGCTGTCTTAAGCCCGCTGAAACTGAAATCCAGACTTCCCTTCAAAAAAGCTCGGGGAAATCTGAAAAACAAGGGGTCGCCCTTTTGGGAGATCTTATCGATAGCAGGTCCACCAGGATACCCTATGTCCAAAAGCTTTGCCACCTTATCAAAGGCCTCGCCGGCGGCATCATCTCTGGTTTTTCCCAGATTCAGATAATCCCCTTTCCCCCTGACCAAAAAAAGCTCAGAATGTCCACCAGAGACAATGAGGCATATAAAAGGTGGTTTCAGTCTGGGATGCTCCAGAAAAATAGCAAAGATATGTCCTTCCAGATGATTGATTCCCACAAAAGGAATTCCCAGAGAATAGGACAGGGCTTTGGCAAAGGAGAGGCCTATCAGAAGAGAACCCACCAACCCTGGTCCATAGGTAACAGCAATCCCTTGAATCCGGTCAAGGGAAACCCGAGCTTTCTTTAAAGCTTCCTGGACAACTGGAATAAGGGTTTTTATGTGCTCCCTGGAGGCCAGCTCAGGAACAACCCCCCCGTACTTCTGGTGAACAAGCTGGGAATAGACGACGTCGGATAAGATTTTTTTCCCATCTCTGACAACCGCAGCAGCTGTCTCATCGCAGGATGTCTCTATCCCTAAGACCAGCATAAAAGAAATCTCATTTAACCTCCACCTCAAAGGAATCCGGAGAGAAGCTGAGTAACTTTACCTCTTCTGGCACGGATATCTTGGGTACAAGTTTTCTTTTCCCCTCTACTCCCTTAAGATCCAGGGTAGCTTTTATTTGCTCGGTATTAAGGCTGCCAATCACATTCTCCTCACCCAAAAGAGTGAGGTTAATCTTCTCAGGCTCAACCTGCACTTTTCTACCCTTTGGAATTCCGGTCAAATCCAAAATCAGGTTCTCAAATTCTTTTTTCGCTCCCCTCTCAACGTTTACCCATAAGGTAACTGCTTCTGGAGAGTATTTGACGTTATAATACTCAGGGGGAGATAAAGGTAATTTTTCCTCAATTGATTCTTTTATATTTGAAAAGACCTTCTTCTCAGTGGAAACCGAGTTTATCAACTTCACAAATCTTCTTGGACCGGATATGGTGACCTCTATCGGATCCATCCTAACTTCCTCCTTCTGAATGTAATCCGGATCTACGGTCACCTCGTACTGGGGGATAACCTCGACCTTCTTCTTTACCAGATAGTCGATTTTCAAATCCAGATTTTGAGGGGAGAGGATATCCTTTATAACCAAGCCATCCTCTTTAGGAAGCTTAATCTGATCCGTGCTCAGCTGGTATTTAATCTGTTTGGCTTTAAAGTCCGAACCATCGATTTTTATCTCGTTTTTTTTGGTGAAGAAAAACTTGATCAGCTGTTTACCTTTACCCTGAATCTGAACCTGGGCAAAAGAGGGAACCTCCTCTGCCAAGATTAGATTCTCGGGGAGATTTGTGATCTTTAAGGGGTAACGAAAAGTGTATTCGTAAGTCTGGTCAGTGGTGGCGTGAAACCATAAAAGCAGGGCTAAAAACAAAGCTCCTAATTTAAGTGGAAAATTTCTAAAAATAAAAGACCACATAAAAATTGCGTGGGCGAAGCGCTTTATTTTTTTTACAAGAATTTATTTTGATGAATATCCGATGGTTTTTCCGATGCTCACTTCACCGTTATCGATGCGAATAGAAAATCCACACCCGGGATTGTTACAAACCCAAGCCTTATACATTATGCTTGCTCCATCGCGACCATAGTCTGACAGGGGCAAAAGCACGCCGTTGTTGCACTTCAGGCACTGCGGAAATCCTTTCTCCATACCCTACCTCACCTCCCTTTTTAAATATTTCGCCTCGCCCACCTTTACAGGTAAAAAAGCCACAAAACACCTCTCTGTCAACTGTTTTCTTCACTGCTTTTAAAAAAAATCAACGGAAAATGGCTTGCCATAAAATTGTATATGCTTGCCATCGCAATCCTAAAGTGGGCAGTGCTATTTGTTAGTGCAGGAATTGGAATTCCTGCACTTTTTAGGAAAAGGAAGTGGGGGAAATCCAATCCCCCCACCAACAGATTGACTCATCGTCCCTATGGACTCCTCGCACTGACGGATCACCATTGTCTTTGCGAGGAGCGAACCGACGAAGCAATCCCATTGTAGGTTGAAATCAATAAGATTTCAGCTTGAATTCCGGTTTCAATCGAGGATTCATCTCAGGCAAGGTTAAAATACTTAAACAATTGAAATCATTTTGATCCAGCTATCAAAAATGCTCATACCCCCTCTTTTTCAATGCCTTCACTTTACCATTCTTATCGATCATCTCAATCCTTTTAACCCTATTCGTTATCTCCCCAATAACCGAAATTCTGATCTTCAGCCTTTTCAGCGATTCAATATTTCCCTTTTTAATGGTAAACAAAAGCTCATACTCCTCACCAGAGTTAAGAGCGTAATGCAAGGATGAATATTTTAAATGCTGGGAAATCTTCGATATCTTTTTGCTTATGGGAATCTTTTCCTCAAAAAGAACTGCCCCCACCTTGCTTTCCTCTAATATATGGTAAAGATCTCCTAAAAGGCCATCGGATATGTCTATCATTGAGGTGACCTTTAAATTCTTAACTAAAACCCTTGACTCTTTTAATCGGGGTAAAGGGTTTAAGTGCTTATCTAATATCTTTTTATCCGAGGGAAATCTCGAAAGCTTTCTGTATTTTTTCAAAAGCTCCAATCCTGCAAAAGACTCTCCCAGCTCTCCGGTTACGCACAAAATATCACCCTCCTTTGCACCTGACCTTTTTTTTAAAAAAGAAGGCTTCACCTCCCCTAAAAGAGAAACGGTTATAACAACTTTATCCGAGAGAAATATATCTCCGCCTGAGATAGAGAAACCAAAGGATTTCGCCATCCTGTTTATTCCAGAATAAAGCTTTAAAACATAATCGGTTTCCATCCTTTTCGGAAGACCCAAAGACAAAAGACCTGATATCGGCTCTCCACCCATAGCAGCCATATCGCTTATGTTAGCTGCCATAGATTTTTTGCCGATCTGCTCCCAGGTGAGATAACTTGTATCAAAATGGACTTTCTCCATCAGAGAATCGGTGGTTAAAAGCAAAAGCTTTTGAGGAGATGCTTTTATAACCGCACAGTCATCTCCTAGGCCTAATACCACTTTTTTATTTTGAGATGGAAACTTCTTTCTGAAAAGCTGGATAAGACCGAACTCCCCTGTGTCTTTTAGCCTCATCTAATCAATCCTTTGAGGGTTGTTCCAGTAAAACCTGGTTGCCCCCTCAGGGGTTCCGAACCAGATGTAATCCCCTTCCAGAATCAGATCCTGAACATAATCGTACAAAAGACCATCCTCGGTGGTGTAAAGGTTCCATATTTTCGTTTCCCTGTCCATTTTCCAAACTCCGGTGGGGGTAGCCACCCAGAGATTTCTCTCATCGCATTCAAGCTTCTGGGGATTTTTCCCCGGAAAATCAAATCCCTCTCTTAAAACCTCTGTTTCACCAGTCTCCTCATTAAATCCTAAAACTCCGTAGGTGGTGACAAACCAGAGCATGTCTTTTCCTTTTAAAATATGTTCTACTCCTGAGTTCAGCATCCCCTCTGAGGTGGAAAATCTCAACCATTCACCGCTTTCTTTCTCCATTCTAAAAACTCCCCAATCAGTTCCCACCCAGAGATAGTTTTGCTCTGTCTCAATGGTATTTATGGGAGCAACCTTAACCAGAGGATCCTCGATGCTCCCCAGAGAATCCTTTCTGGGCCAAAAGAAGTTCAGACCACTTCTGGTTCCAATCCAGAGGATATCACCATCCGATTTCAAAGAGGTTACCAGATCATCCTTCAAACCACTGAAAGTATCGTAAAATCTGAAGTTTTTCTTCTCCTTATCGTATCTGGCTAAACCGAAGTCGGTGCCAAACCAAATGTAAGCTGAGTCAGACGCAATCACATTGATCTGCGCAGATTCCAATCCACCGATTTTCTCCTCTTCGAAATACTCCCATAGTTCTTCTTGTCTTTTGTATCTGGTAATGCCATTTTCAAAAGAGTATGTACTTTTCCCTCCAAACCAGATCTGATCTCCGTCTATAAGTATGGCTTTCACATCCTTTTGGTAAAGACCATACTCAAACATCTCCAGCTCCTGATAGCGCAAAGAGGCAACCCCCCCAAAAAGCCCCCAGGTTCCGATCCAGAGATTATTCCATACATCCTTTAGATAATCCGTGACCTGAAAACGATTGAATTCCAAATCGGTGATATATCCCTCGGGATAAAAGGTGTATCCGAATTCCATCAGAAGCTGGGGGAACGGCGGCATAGGATTTTTTTCGTTTTTACTTTTAATCAAAGACTCAGGGAAATTCCCCCCATAATACCATTCCCGGAAAACTGGCGAATATAAAGATACACCCCTGGGGGTATCGAACCAGAGCTCATCCGAGACCGGATCATAAGCTATTCTCTCCACCCGATTATCCTCAAGCCCGTCCGAAGTGGTAAAGGGAGGTTCCCAGATCTTCTGATTTTCGTTATAGCGAGCCACCCCTCCGGTCGTTCCGAAATAGACGTGATCGAAATCCTTGGCAACACAATTTACGAATCTGAATACGGAATAGCTTATCCAATCGCCTTGCCGATAGTGTTTTTTTGCCGAGTCAACAAATGAGAAAGCTGTCAAGGTCAAAATCAAAAGAAAACTTAAAATTTTAATTTTTTTCTTCATGTTAAGGTTTATCCTGTGAGAAAATTCCAGATACACAGGCTCATAACCGAGACTCCATATTTTAAAGCGGTTTCATCCACTTTGAATTTGGGGTGATGCCAGGGGTAGGTTGCTTTTATTTTTTGATTTCTGGTCCCCAATCTCATCATTGTTCCGGGAACTTTTTTTAGAAAATAAGCGAAGTCCTCTGCTCCCATCATGGGCTCTTTGATATGGTAAACTTTATCTTTCCCATAAAGTATCTCGGTTGCCCTTTGCGCTATATGGGTCATCTTTTCATCGTTAATCAAAACCGGATAGCCGGGATGATATTCAAGTTCAAAATCCGCGCCGAAAGATTTTACCACCCCTGAGGCGATCCTGTTTATCAGGGAGGGTGCACTTTTTGCCACCTTACTATCAAGACTGCGTACGGTCCCTTTTAACACAACCCTATCGCAGATGATATTACGCGCGGTTCCGCCATCGATCTGCCCGATGGAGACCACTACCGGTGAGACCGGGCTTATATTTCTGGAAGCTATGGTTTGCAAAGCGCATATAACCTGGGAAGCGACCACAATGGCATCCACTCCGTCCTGGGGCCTTGCCCCATGACCTCCCTTTCCCTTTATCACCAGATCAAAGCTATCAGCCTGAGCCATCATCTCTCCGTATTTTACTCCCACCTTTCCCACCGGAATAGCCGAGTCCGAATGCAGGGCAAAAATCCCATTCACCTTTGGATTTTCTAAAACACCCTGATCGATCATCGGCTTAGCCCCTCCGGGTGTCACCTCCTCTGAAGGCTGGAAGATGAATTTGACCTTCCCGGACAATTGGTCCTTTAATCTGGTTAACACTACAGCACAGCCCAAAACGCAGGCCATGTGCAGATCATGACCGCAGGCATGCATCACCCCTCTGTTTTTCGATTTGTAAGGCAGGTTGGTTTGCTCATCCAAAGGCAGAGCATCCATATCTGCCCGCAGAGCAGCGGTTTTTCCTTTTTTAGAGCCTTTTAATAAACCCACCACTCCGGTTTTGGCAATCCTGGTTTTGACCTCAAGACCGAGTTTTTTCAACTCCCGGGCAACCCTCTTTGAGGTCTCAAACTCCTGATATGATAACTCAGGGTATTGATGAAACTCTCTTCTCAGCTTGACCAATTTGGGAAAAACCTGCTCGGTTATTTTTTTTATTCTTTCAGGAATCTCCTCTTTCATTTTATCCTCTTTTTAATTAAAATCTTCAGCGGATCAAACGGATTGAACTGATTTATCCGCTTAATCTGCTTAATCCGTTGAACATTTAATCCGCTCCATCCGTTAACAATTTCTTCAGTGCCTCCGGTATCTTCTCCATTATATCCCCTGCAATCATCCCCATCTCACCATTCTGTTCTTTGGCTAAATCACCAGCCAGACCGTGGATGAAGACTCCGCAGTTGGCTGCATCTAACGTTATATTATTTATATCCCTATCCCTTCTGTCAAACAACATCTGGGCAACCAGACCTATGATAATGCCGGTTAAGACATCCCCTGAACCCGCGGTTGCCATTCCGGCATTGCCTGTTGAGTTAACGAAAGCTTCCCCTTTGGGCGAAGCGACAATCGTTGGAGCTCCTTTAAAAACTAAAACGCAATTGAACTTTTTAGCTGTGTCTTTTGCGTATTCTATTCTATTCTTTGCAATCTGTTCTAAGGGAACATCTATCAATCTGGACAGCTCTCCGATATGGGGAGTTAAAACCAAAGGCAGGTCGATTTCATTTAAGATATTGCTGTCCTTAGCCAGAGCATTCAGACCATCAGCATCAACGACCGTGGGTAAATTCGATCTTTTAACCAGTCTTCTGACCAGCTCCACTGTCTCGAAGTGCTGCCCCAATCCCGGACCCAGAGCCAGGCAATCCCCCCATTTTAAAATCTGATTTATCTCGCCCAGACCCCTTAATGCTAAAACGCCCCTTTTTTTGACATCGGGCAGAGGCTTGGTCATTACCTCGGTCAGCTTTATCTCCATTATATCGTTTAAGGTCCTGGGTAATCCTAAAATAGCCATACCAGCTCCCACCCTCAGACAGGACAAAGATGCCAAAGCTGCTGCACCAGTCATACCGGTTGACCCGGCGATCAAGACAACCCTTCCGCAGTCTCCCTTGTAAGCATCGCCTGGTCTTCTGGGGAGTAAGGCAGATACCTCTTCTTTTGTTATGACGTTGAGATTTAATTTTTCTTCTTCTATCACATCATCTGGAACCCCTATATCTATAACCTCAACCTTCCCTGAAAAATCTTTTCCCGGATAAAAGAAATGACCTCTCTTGGGCAAAGCCATTGTGGCTGTGAAGTCCGCCTTTACGCATAAGGACCCGATCTCCCCGGTTTCTGCATCCAGACCAGAGGGAACGTCGATTGCCAGTTTTTTTGATTTTGTTCCGTTGATAAGCTCGATCACCTTAGCAGCCAGACCCAAGACTTCCCCTTTAAATCCGGTTCCGAAAACAGCATCCACTAAAAGCTCGGCCTCGATTTTCTCGGACAAATCCTTCTCCTTCAGAATCTCATAAATGGGTAAATTCAATTTTTCTGCTTTCTCTAAGTTAGTCTTGGCATCCCCTTTAACATCCTTTTTTTTAGCTAATAGGTAAAACAAAACGTCCGCTTTCCACTGGGAAAGATACCTCCCAATAACAAATCCATCTCCACCGTTGTTTCCGCTCCCGCAGAAAACAACTATCTTTTTCCCCTTAACGTCACCTGAGAGAATCTTTTGGGCAACCAGAGCAGAACCGTATCCCGCCCTCTCCATCAGCTCCAATCCATCTATGCCCCTTCCCTCAATGGTCTTTTTGTCTATTTTCCTCATCTGCTCAGGTGTAACCAGCTTCATAATTTAACCTCATCTCCAAAACTAAAGACGAAACTTGTTTATATCATCTCTTAATTCTTTTGCCTTCTTTCTCGATTCTGTGGCAAAATCTTTTTCATCTGAAGCATATATTATTCCCCTTGAGGAATTTATAACAGCCAAATTACCTTTTTTGTCGGTTCCAAACTTAACCGTCTTTTCCAGATCCCCTTTTTGTGCACCTACACCAGGGATTAGTATTGGTAAATCATATGCAATCTCTCTAATTTTCTTTAACTGCTCAGGATAGGTTGCGCCTACTACCAGACCACAGTTTTTCTTCTGGTTCCAGCTTGAAACTTTCTCTGCTACCAGCTCATACAATGGTCTTTTATCTATAATTTGCAGTTGAAAATCCCCGGCGCTTTTGTTGGAGGTCAGACACAGGATAAATGAGCATTTATCCTCATAAGCCAAAAACGGGGAGATGCTGTCCTCTCCTAAATATGGGTTCACCGTAACTGCATCGGCTTTAAATTCCTCAAATACTGCTTTGGCATACATCCTTGCAGTATTCCCAATGTCCCCCCTTTTAGCATCCAGTATCACCGGAATATCATCTGGAATATAATCTATGGTCTTTTTCAAACTTAAAAGACCATCTGTTCCCAAAGACTCGTAAAATGCGATGTTGGGTTTATAGGCGCAGACTAAATCGGAGGTGGAATCGACTATCTTTTTGTTGAAAGTAAATACAGGATCCTCTTCCTTAAGTAGAAATTCAGGGATCTTTTTTAAGTCGGTATCCAGACCCACGCAAAGAAGGGAGTTGTTTTTCTGAGATATTTTTAGTAACTTCTCTATAAATCTCATACATCCTTATTTCTTCTAACTGATATTTCCTCAAAACCTTTATAGAATCGTTTTATGTTATTCTCTTTACCGAGATTTAGGATCAAATCCAACTCTACGAATGCCATTAAAACGTATTTATAGCTAAGCACAAGAATATCGACCATTATTTCTGGGGAAAAACTGGGGCCATAAAAAACAGATTCAGTACTTCCTTCGACTGTCGTAGATGTTTCTTTTGCTGCGACTGTAGAATGGGTCAAAAGGGAAAAAAACCAATAGTAGAAGTCATAGTCATAGCCCATATTAACACCTTCCTCTTCAGCCAGCTCTCTTGTGTTCTTACCCGACCACTTTATTTCATTTGGATAGTCATCTTTGACTTCAGTGTAAGCTTTCTTCACACTCTCAACGCTTTCCATTCTATCTAATACATTACTTTTCAATCTGTCAAAGATTCTATATTGATTGTATTTTTCATATAGCTTTTTCTTAATTACAATTGAGTAGTTCAAGAATTTTCTTGCTCTTTCCTTTTGATCATTGTTCAATATCCACTTAATGTTTATCACATTTTCGAACAAGCTTCTTGTCAGTATGCCAGCTGCTGGGGCAAATCCCTTTCCACATAGTAGCAAGATAGAAGTATATGTTTTAAAACAAGCGGAGAACAAATAGCTAATAACTCGTTTTATATCATCATCGGCTCTTATCTTTGCTTCATCTTCTTTTAGCATTTCAAGCATATTTCTATGTAAGAAATAGTTGGCGTCGAAATACTTCTCATATCTGGCATACAATTCCACCTCGAATCCCTTCAACTCTTTTAGCATTTCTTCATTATACATCCGTTCCATTTTATCTATCCTTAGTTCTCTAACTTTCCTACTATCTCCATTACTCTTTTTATCTCATTCTTTTCACAATAATCTTTCAGTCCCTCGATAATTCTAACCGAAGTCTGAGGATCGACGAAGTTAGAAGTCCCCACCTGGATCAAGGAAGCCCCAGCCAGAAGAAACTCCAAAGCATCCTGGGTATTGGTTATACCCCCGATTCCCACTACCGGAATTTTTACCTTCTGGGAAACCTTCCAGACCATAGCTAAAGCCACAGGCTTTATAGCAGGACCTGAAAGCCCCCCGGTTACGGTTTTAAGAAGCGGCTTTTTTATCCTGAAATCAATAGCCATTCCAACTAAAGTATTAATAAGAGAGATGCAATCTGCTCCCGAATCTTCAACTGCCTGGGCAATTTCTACTATATCTTTGACATTGGGAGTGAGCTTGACCATCAAGGGATAATTGGTAACCTTTCTTATGGAGCTTGTGCACCTGTGTGCAGATTCGGGATCAGAGCCAAAAGCCATACCACCCTCTTTAACGTTGGGACAGGAGATATTGATCTCCAGCATATCGATCCCCTGAGCATGATTAAGCTTCTCCACCACCCTGAGGTACTCCTCCGGTGTGCTTCCGGCAACGTTTATGATAATATTTGTATTGAATTTGTTTAAAAAGGGGATTTTCTCCTGAATAAATCTATCCACCCCCACGTTAGCCAGGCCAATGGAGTTGAGCATTCCCGAAGGGGTCTCGCAGGTTCGGGGAGGGGGATTTCCCTCTCTGGGATTTAAAGTTATGGATTTGGTGACAATCCCGCCAAGCTGGTTCAAATCGAAAAGCTCCGAGTACTCCTCACCATATCCAAAGGTACCCGAGGCAACTAAAACTGGATTTTTAAAGGTGGTTTTACCGACCCTCACCGAAAGATCAGTCAAGCTCCACCTCCCGGGCATCGAATATCGGACCATCCTTACAGATTCTCTTATAATCTGGCTCACCGCCATCTCTATTCGTCTTGACCACGCAGCCCCAGCATGCTCCCAGCCCGCAGGGCATGTGGCTCTCCAGGGAAAGCTGACAGAAAAGGTTGTGTTTTTTCGAAAGCTCAGACATGGTTTTCATCATCGGATGGGGACCACAGGAGAAGATAGGGGAATCTTTAACAAATGAGGTCTCTTTTACCTTCCTCAAAAAAAGCTCTGTAACCATCCCCTCAAATCCTTCTGATCCATCCTCGGTTGCCAGGAGCGTTTTTATCCCCAACTCTTTTAGATCCTCCAGGCAAACGAACCCACCCTTGATCCTCTCACCATATAAAAAACTGATTTTTTCGGGTTTGATCTTTTGGTTTTTTACCAGGTAAAAAGCCAGAGACATAAGCGGTGCAATCCCCATTCCACCAGCTACCAGAACCGGGCTTCGATCCCCTTTTGGGATTTCAAAACCGTTACCCAAAGGTCCCAGAAGGTCTAAGTTCTCCCCTGTGCTTTTTCTGGAAAGGATCTCAGTCCCGGGTCCCACAACTTTGAAAAGTATGTCAAAGCAATCCTTCTTTAAATCCAGATCGAAAATGCTGAAGGCTCTTCTTAGAAGGGGAGAACTTTTATCCCCTACCCGGATATGAACGAAATTTCCAGGACAGGCATTTTTTACAATCTCCGGAGCAAAAAATCCTAACCTGAAGATTTTCTCACTCAACTTCTGAGAAGAAATCAATTCAAACTTCTTTTGAAAAACCATTAAACTCTCTTATCTATTCAATCCGGTTTGATCGATAAGATGATCCGTCTCCCCAGGAGGTTGGACCTCCACGTCGTATATAAACCATCCCGGCAAAAGTATCGTCTCGATACTATCCGGACTGAAAACCGCGGATAAAGCGGTCTGGGTCGCAGCCTCATCTATATCGTAATATCCTGAGGGAATAATAATCTCAGCCTCGGTTACCTTACCATCCATATCGATTTTAAGTTTAAACCTGACCTTGGTGCGAATGTTTAAATCGATCATATCCTCAGGATATTCGAACTTATCAAGCTCTGTTGGAGTAGGAGCACGGGGTAGATCTGACTCGAACTCCGAGGCATACTCGACCTTGGTGGTGTCGGTGGTATCCGCAACAGCCGGCTGGGGCGTTTCTTGCTGTTGTTCTTGTTTTTTTAATCCCAGCTTTATTTTAGCAAAATCAGCATATTGAGACTGAGGATACCTCTCTATCAGTTCCTGATAAGCGAAAACCGCACTGCTGTCACCAGGGCTTTTGTAATTCTCAATCATCCAGGCAAGAGCATATCGGGATTTAGCCGCATAGACGCTCTCCGGATACCTCTGGGGTATCTTCTCCAAAAGGCTCACAGCAGAGTCCACCCACCCCATCTCAAAGAGGAGACGCTCGGATTCCAGATAGAGGTTTTCCGGATACTCCAGGGTATCGGGAAAAGAACCAAAAACCTGTGAAGCCGGTTTGGCCTGATCGGAGAAGGGATACTCCTCGGAGATTTTTTGGTATAGTTTTTGAGCCTGAGAGGTATCATTTTTCAAATGCAAAAAAATCCATGCGGCTGCATAAAGCGATCTTGGAGCGTATTCGGAATCCGGATATCTGTCAACCAAAAGAAGATACTCAACCAGTGCTGAATCGGGCTGATTCATCTGGGTCAAATAGATCTCTGCCAAAAGGAAAAGGGTTTTAACCGACTCCTCGGTCTCCTCCTTTGAAAGTTCAGCCTGATACTCCCCCAGCTTGGTGATATCGGTGGATTTCTCCAAAGCTTTCTTAGCCAAATGGGTCCCCGCTTTCTCCTTGCTGCAGAGATCGAACATCTCCCTGGCTTTGGAAAGATCGTAGATTTCCGTTTCGTAGATAAGGCCGAGTTGAAAGTAAGCCTCCTGGGATTGGTCGGTCCTTGGAAACTCAACCGTTATCTGCTTGTATTCTTCCAGAGCATTCTCATTTTGACCTAAATAGAGGTAACCCTCAGCCATTTTCAATTTCACCCTGGGAAGATATTTGTAATATTTCTCATTTTGAGCTTGATTTGAAAACTCATCCAGACCATTTTGATACTCTTTTAAAAGATAAAAACATTCCCCTATTTTGAATCTGGATTCAAATAAACTCTCAAGATCGGGGTCGAACTTCTCCACCTGGGAGAATGCATCTTTAGCTTTCCGGTATTCGGATTTAGAATAAAAACATTCACCTATACTAAACTGGGCTTTAACCAAAATCTCCTTTTCAGCCCCCTCCTTTAAAAGATTCTGGTATTGCACGATGGCGCTGTCGTATTCACCATCCTTGAAGTAAACCTCTCCTAACATATATAATGCATCTTTTCTGTATTTTTTCCTCTTAGATTCTTCAATAATTTGACCCAACTGCTTTCTGGCTTTTGCCGGATCCTCCAATTGGTAATAACACAATCCCAAAAAGAAGCGGGAATCACCCGCCAGCTCGCTTTTAGGAAATCCCACCAGAAGCTCTTTGAACTTTCTTTCAGCTTTATTGTATTCTCCCTTATAATAAAAGCACTGACCGATCATAAACAAAGCATCGTCCACCCATTTACTGTTGGAATGAAAGGTCAATATCTTGGAGGCTTTATTTATCGCCTTGTCATACTCGGAAGCTGCCTGAGGATTGGGAGCATCGGATTTGGAGCCTTTATCGATAGAGCGGGCTCTGTTAAAATGTCTTTTGGCATTGTAGAAGGTGTTGTAATAGGCGCAGGTGAAAATGAAACAGAAAAGGAGTGTGATCGTCAAAGCATAGTATATTCTTCGCATTTTACCCTTCCTGTTCAAGCTGAACCCATCCATTGAAAAGCCCGGCCTGGGAAAATTTGCGTGTGGCTTTTTGATATTCTTCTCTTGTAGCTTTCCTTTTTAATGATTCATAATCAAAAGCTTTGTAAGCTGGAAAATACTGATTCATCAAACTAATCCAGGCTTTCTCCGAAACATTCTTTTGAACGAACTCGAAAGTCTCCTCAGAACCGGCAAGACCGTCCGGGAGTACCAGATGCCTTACAATCAATCCTCCGGTTGCCAGACCATCTTTTACCTTCAAGTTCCCCACCTGGGAATACATTATTTTTACAGCATTACGGTTGATTTCGGTATAATTCTTTGCTTGGGATAGGGAAAAGGCAATCCTATCATCGGAGTATCTCATATCCACAAGATAAACATCGATTATTCCATCCAGAAGTTCCAATGCCGATTGGGTCTCGTAGCCCGAGGTATTGTAAACCAGAGGAAGATCAAACCCCATTTCCCAGGCCAAAGAGACCGCCTCAATTATCTGAGGGACAAAATGTGTAGGAGTAACCAGATTAACGTTATGAGCTCCCTTGTTCTGTAAAAGAAGCATCATCTCCGACAGCTCTTGTGAAGTAACAATCCTTCCCACCCCCAGCTGGCTTATGGGATAGTTCTGACAGTAAAGACATCTGAGGCTGCACCCGGTGAAGAATATGTTACCGGAACCCCGCTCACATGAGATGGGCGGTTCCTCCCCCAGGTGGAGGTTTCCGCTTGCCACCATAAGTTCTTTCCCTACCCTGCACCTCCCTTTTTGACCCTTCAACCTATTAACCCCGCATAGGTTTCCACAAAGATTACAAGCTTCTAAAACCTGATAGGCTTCC
>LJUW01000009.1 GCA_001304315.1 candidate division Zixibacteria bacterium SM23_73_2
GGTGCGGAATATCTTCTGATGATCCTTTCGGTTCTTATGGTTTTAATCGGAATAAGCATCGCTTATCTTTTTTACATCTTAAGGCCTGATTTACCCAAAAACTTAGCTGAGAGATTCAAGGGTCCTTATAAATTGCTTTTGAACAAATACTACATAGATGAGTTATACAATTTTGCTTTTGTACAGCCTTTTATCAAATTGGCAATCTGGTTCTGGAGATTTGTGGATGTTGCCATAATCGATGGTTTTGCCAACGGTTCTGCTTATATGGTGGGGTGGATCAGCGGAGTAGCAAGAAAAATTCAAACCGGTTATGTGAGAAACTATGCATTGTCTTTGCTTGTGGGAGCGGTTTTTATCTTAGCCTATTTTATCTTAAGGTAGAAAAATGGAGCAGAACATACTTACCATAATAACCTTTTTACCCCTGGTTGGCGCTTTTGTTCTTCTTTTTGTAAACAGGGTTTTCACCAGCACTGTTAAAACGGTAGCATTCTTGGTATCCCTTTTAAACTTTCTTTTCTCCTTGTACCTCTACTTTAATTTCGATCCTGAACTCTCCGCAATGCAGTTCGAGATAAATCTCCCCTGGATAGAGAGTTTGGGCATAAGCTATCATCTGGGAATAGATGGGATCAGCCTGTTTTTGGTTTTGTTGACCACCTTCTTAGCCTGTATTTCTATCCTTTCCTCCTGGACTGCGGTAAAGGAAAAAATAAAAGGATACATGATCTCCATGCTTTTGCTTGAGACCGGTATGATAGGGGTATTTGTCTCCTTGGATTTATTTTTGTTCTACGTTTTCTGGGAGGCAATGCTTTTACCCATGTATTTTCTGATAGGGATCTGGGGAGGTCCAAGAAAAATATACGCCACTGTTAAGTTCGTCCTTTTCACCATGTTCGGAAGCCTGCTTATGCTGGTGGCGATTTTAGCCTTGTATTTCATCAGCCAGAGTCATACCGGATATTACACCTTCGACCTGTTGCAGATCCTGAAAACGCCTGTTCCCCTGGGAGCTCAGCTCTGGTTGTTTTTGGCTTTTGCCCTGGCATTTGCCATAAAAGTTCCTGTTTTTCCTTTCCATACCTGGCTTCCGGATGCTCACGTTGAGGCTCCCACAGCGGGAAGCGTGCTTCTGGCTGGCGTTTTGTTGAAGATGGGAACCTACGGTTTTCTTAGGTTCTGCTTGCCCCTTTTCCCCGGTGCCTTCTTTGACTTCGTTCCCCTGTTTTCCATTCTGGCAATAATCAGCATAATATACGGTGCTATGGTGGCAATGATGCAAAAGGACGTTAAAAGCCTGGTGGCATATTCGTCGGTGAGCCATCTTGGATTCGTGATGCTGGGTATTTTCGCCTTGAACATCCAGTCACTTGAGGGCGGAATACTTCAGATGGTAAATCACGGGCTTTCAACCGGTGCACTGTTTTTACTGGTGGGAATGATATACGAAAGAAGGCATACCCGGATGATATCCGATTTCGGCGGCCTGGCAAAGATAATCCCCCAATTCTCAGCCTTTTTCATGATAGTTGCCCTCTCCTCCATCGGTCTTCCCGGAACCAATGGTTTTGTGGGCGAGATTCTGATTATATTGGGAACCTTCAAATCCAATAACACCTATGCTATTTTTGGTATCACCGGTGTGGTTCTGGCTGCCATCTACATGCTGTGGATGTATCAGAGGATGATGTTCGGGGAGCTGGACAAACCCGAGAATAAAAAGCTTCTGGATTTGAATCTCAGGGAAAAGGTTGTGCTGGTTCCCATAATCCTCTGTATATTCTGGATTGGTATCTATCCCAAAGCTTTCCTGAGCCGGATGGAGCCCTCGGTCGAATCGGTTTTAAAGCAGGCTAAGATTAAATATCAGATGACAAAAAAAGAGGATTCAACCAACAGTAATCTGGGTTTTAAAGTCGAGCCTGATAAGAAGAAAAGGGGAGAGGTTTGTTTAGAGAAATGTGAACCTAAAAAGATAAACTAAAGAATTATGAGCTGGATTTTACCTGACATAAACTTTCAGATACTTTTGCCTGAGTTGGTTATTTTAGTCTTCGCTCTGTTAATCCTGATCTTAGAACCCATTTTGAAAGGCAGGGCTAAGGAGATCATTCCTCACATAAGCTGGGTGGGGATTTTGCTGGCACTTTTGAGCGTTATCAGTCTGTGGAATAGAGAGGGAATGGCTTTTAACCAGATGTTTCTTCTGGACAATTTCTCCTGCTTTTTCAAAATCATATTCTTGTCCGGGGCATTTCTGGTGATTTTATCCTCCATCTCCTATCTCAAAGAAGAAAAAATCTTTCACGGCGAGTATTTCAGCCTGATACTTTTTGCCACTTTCGGAATGATGCTCATGGCCTCCAGTTTGAATCTGATCGTTATCTTTTTAGGCCTGGAGATAATGTCTTTGTGCCTTTATATACTTGTGGGCTTCAGAAGATACGATTTGAAATCCAACGAATCCTCGATGAAATATTTTCTCATTGGAGCCTTTGCCTCCGGATTTTTGTTATACGGAATAGCAATGCTTTATGGTGCCACCCATTCTGTAAATTTAAAAGAGATACTAACTTTAATTATCACCGGTGGGTATGAAAGTCAGCTTTTTCTTTTCATCGGATTGGGTTTGATTTTAGTAGGATTAGGCTTCAAGATCGCATCTTTCCCGTTTCACATGTGGGTTCCTGATGTTTACCAGGGAGCTCCCATCCCGATAACCGCATTTGTCTCCTCCGGTCCAAAAGCTGCTGGTTTTGCAGCTTTGTTGAGGATTCTGCTTTTTGCTTTTAGCAGTTTGCAATTCGATTGGTCCGCTTTGCTGTGGATTTTAGCTGTTCTGACCATGACCTTCGGAAATGTGGTAGCTTTATCCCAGACCAACATAAAAAGGCTTTTAGCTTACTCCTCCATAGCTCATGCAGGGTATATTCTTGTGGCTTTGGTTGCTGGAGGAGGTTCGGGAATATCCTCGGCGATGTTTTATCTTTTAGCCTATACCTTTATGAACGTCGGAGCTTTCGTGGTGATCATCTTCTTAGGAGAGAAGAAGGTTAACCTGGATGATTATTCAGGTTTGGCGGCCAGTTATCCGGTTCTGGGAGTTGCCCTGGCGCTTTTCATGTTCTCCCTGGCAGGATTTCCTCCCACTGCGGGCTTTATGGCTAAATTCTACGTTTTCTCTGCAGCGGTGAAATCAGGGTATTTTGGCCTGGCCATCATAGGAGTTCTGAACAGCTTTGTGTCGGTTTATTACTATCTGAGGGTGGTGGTGATAATGTTCATGCGAGTTCCGGAAGAGGAGGGAAAGAGGATTTCAGTTCCGTTCTTTTTGAGTTTGGCTTTGTTTTTCACGGTGTGGGGAACCCTTTATCTGGGGATTTTGCCTCAGAGCTTTTTGAATTTAGCTCAAAGCTCCATCTTCTCAGCTTTTTGAGTTTTTGTACTTTTCTTTGATGACGATAAAAGGACATATAAAGTCAAAAATATTTTCAAAGGGGGTAAACTTCAGGTTGTGTTTTCACATTAAACTGAGGATGATTTTTTTGTTGAGATTTCGCAAAGAGGCCGACATCATAAAATTCTTTTAAAACCTATTGACATTATTTAAAAAATATTTTAATTGAATTTAAATTTAACTATTACAAAGGAGAATTAAATGGAGATAAAGGTCAAAACGGAAATGTTGGAAGAAGTTAAGGATGGGGCATTATGCTTTTTCCTTCTGGAAGGGGAAAGACCACAGGATAAGACAATAAGGAAATTGGATTCTTTTCTTTCCGGAGCTGTGACATTTTTGTTCGGCTCAGGTGATTTTACAGGAAAGCTCAATCAGACCGCGGTTCTGTACACGGAGGGGAAACTGGATTCCAAAAGAATTATTCTGGCTGGATTAGGAAGAAAACAGAAATTGGATCTGGACAAACTCAGAGAGGCCTCAGGGAGTCTATGCAAAAAAGCCAAAGAGCTGAAGTTGAAAAGCTATTCTGTTTTTTTACCTGAGATAAAGCTAAAAGGAAATTCCGTCTCCGATTTTGCTCAGGCGATTGTGGAGGGAGCTGTGCTTGCAGATTACCAGTTAGTTGAGTATAAGACTGCTGATAAAGAGGATCTATATAATATAAAAGCCTTCAGCCTTGTGGATGAGAGAAAGGCGAATCTCAAGGTTATGAGCAGAGGAGCGGAGCTCGGTGAGATTTCCGCTAATTCGGCTAATTTAGCCAGAGACATGATAAATCATCCGGCTAATTACATGACCCCCACCAAACTGGCAGATATCGCAGTTTCCCTTTCCAAGAAAACCGGGTTCGGATGCAAGGTTTTGTCTTTACCGGAGATAAAAAAACTAAAGATGGGAGCATTTTTAGGAGTTGCCCAGGGAAGCGAACAACCTCCCCGGTTCATAATAATGGAACACAAACCCAAGTTAAAGAACAGGGGGACGGTGGTTTTGGTGGGAAAGGGCATAACCTTCGACTCCGGTGGAATATCCCTGAAGCCTTCCGAGAAGATGGGAGAGATGAAGGCGGATATGTCCGGAGCTGCAGCGGTTATCGCGGCCATGGCCGGGGCCGCTCAAATGGATCTGCCTGTTCATCTGGTGGGGCTTGTTCCTGCAACCGAGAATTTGCCTTCAGGAACCGCTTTAAAACCCGGGGACATAGTGAAAGCCTCCTCCGGCACGACCATCGAGATAATCTCGACCGATGCCGAGGGTCGACTGGTCTTGGCTGATGCGTTATCCTATGCCCGCCGGTTTGAACCCAAGGCGATAATCGACATAGCCACTTTAACCGGTGCCTGCGTGATCGCTTTGGGTCACGCTGGTTGCGGAATGCTGGGAAATGATTATAGGTTAAAAGAAAGAATAAAGGCTGCTTCCGGAAAAAGCGGAGAGAAGGTGTGGGAGCTTCCCCTGTGGGAGGAATACGACCAGCAGATAAAGTCGGATATCGCGGACATCAAAAACAGCGGAGGAAGACCTGCGGGCACGATAACAGCGGCAGCATTCTTGCAGAAATTCGTGGGCAACTATCCCTGGATTCATCTGGACATCGCCGGGATGGATCTGGAGGAGAAGGGAAAACCGTATATTCCCAAAGGTGCAGTTGGATTTGGGGTAAGGCTTTTTCTCCAGTTCTTAAGGAATTATTCTGGATACAGGTAGAAGGTAACAAGGGCTTGTGTTTCTGAGTTGCCAATTAAGCTTTTGTTTTCAAATAAAAAAGAAAGCTTTAGCGTCTAATATTGGTATTTAGACTTTGTGAAAAAAGTCACAAAGTTTTTAATTTTTGAATTCTTAAAAAATGGTTTGTATAACCAAGGATTTTTTTCTTATTGTACTTTAAATGAAACTTTGGGAAAACCGAAAGTGAGTCTCAAATTACGGTACCTGGTTATTTACCGTCTGAGTTATTGAACATTTTTTAAATTTTTTCACTCAGGTAATAAAAAAAATTAAGACCCAAAAGGTGCTTTCTTATGCCGATAAAATCCGACGGGTGGATCAGAAGAATGGCTAAAGATCGTAAAATGATAGTTCCTTTTTCAGAAGGTCAGTTAAGAGGTAAAAGGATTTCCTTTGGTCTATCATCCTACGGGTATGACATGAGGGTCTCGGATGAGTTCTTGGTGTTCTCCAACGTGAGAGCCGGTATGATTGATCCCAAAAAATTCGATAGAAACTCTTTAGTCGAAATCAAAGCTAAAACCTGCATCATTCCCCCGAATTCTTTTGCCCTGGCGAAGACAGTTGAGTATTTTAAAATTCCCCGCAACATATTAACCATCTGCGTGGGCAAATCCACCTATGCTCGATGCGGGATCATAGTTAACGTAACCCCTTTTGAGCCCGAATGGGAGGGGCATGCCACCCTGGAGATCTCCAACACCGCCCCTCTTCCGGCAAAAATCTACGCTTTCGAGGGGATTGCTCAGATAATTTTTCTGGAGGCTGACCAGGAGTGCCAGGTTTCGTATAAGGATAAAAAAGGAAAGTATCAAAGACAGAAAAAAATCACTTTGCCAAAGATATGAAAAGGAGATGATGCTATGCTCAAGGAGATAAGGTTACATGGCCGGGGAGGACAGGGGGTGGTGACCGCTGCTGAGCTTTTAGCTGTGGCTGCTTTTGAGGACGGCAAGTATGCCCAGGCGTTCCCCGCCTTCGGCTCGGAGAGAATGGGAGCACCGGTGCAGTCGTTCGTCCGCATCGCCGATCATAAAATCCGGGCAAGAAACCAGATAGACAAACCCGACTATCTTATCGTTCAGGACTCCACCCTCATCGGTGCGGTGGACGTGCTCTATGGATTGAAACCCGATGGAATGGTTTTGGTCGACACCGAGAAAAAGCCAGCGGAATTGAAACTGGATACCTCAGCCAAGGTTTTAACCATTCCCGCTACCAAGATGGCGCTGGAGATCTTGGGCAAAGCTATCCAGAACACCACCCTGATGGGCGCGTTTGCTGGAGCGACCGGACTGATCTCGGTTGAGGCGATAAAAAGGAGCGTGAAGAAGAGGTTTCCCGGAGAGCTGGGCGAGAGAAACGCAAAGGTTGTACAGAAAGCTTACGATATGATGAAAGGAGGAGAAAATGGCTAAACCAGAGGGCGTGGTGGCCAAGCCCGGTTCGAGCAAGAAATACAAGACCGGCTCCTGGAGAACCAAAAAGCCCGTATTCAAACATGACAAATGCACCGACTGCAGGATCTGCGTTATGGTATGTCCGGATGGGGTCATTTTCGGAGCGGACAAAGAGTATCATGCGGATATGGACTTTTGCAAGGGCTGCGGTATATGTGCAGAGGAGTGCCCGGTTAACGATATAGAAATGGTCTTGGAGGTGAGATAGATGAAAAAGTTAATAGAGGGCTCGATGGCAGTTGCGGAGGCGATAAAGGTATGCAGACCCCATGTGATCTCCGCTTATCCCATTACCCCCCAAACTCACGTGGTTGAAAACCTCTCCCAGTTCGTTGCCGATGGGGAGCTTAAATCTGAATTCGTAAACGTGGAGAGCGAGTTCGGAGCTGCCTCGGTGGTTCTGGGCTCCTCGGCTACCGGAGCAAGAGCTTTTTCCTGCACCACTTCTCAGGGACTGCTTCTGATGCTTGAGGTTTTGTACAACATCGCAGGCTTGAGGCTGCCGGTGGTGATGGTGGTTGCCAATCGTGCGGTATCCGCTCCGATAAATATCTGGTGCGACCACCAGGATGCGGTGACGGTCAGGGATGCGGGATGGATTCAACTCTGGGCTGAGGATAACCAGGAAGCGTATGACATGTGTTTGCAAGCATATAGAATTGGAGAAACTCCGGAGGTGTCCTTGCCGGTAATGGTTAATTTCGACGGTTTTATCTTAACCCATGCGTTTGAACCGGTGGATGTGATCGAGCAGAAGGATGCAGACCAGTTTTTGCCACCTTACAAGCCAGCTCAGTACCTGACCACCAAGAACCCTTTGACCTTTGGCCTTTTGGTTGATCCGGATTATTATGCTGAGACAAGATACAGGCTGCAGGTGGCTATGGAGGATTCCAAGAAGATTATAGAGGATGTGGCAGATGAGTTCAAGAGTAAATTCGGACGGTATTCCGGTGGGCTGGTTGAAAAATACCGCCTGGATGATGCGGATACAGCAGTTATTTCGATGGGCTCGGTTTCAGGTACCATCAAGGAGGTGGTGGACAGTTTAAGGGATGAGGGTAAAAAGATCGGCCTTTTGAGAATTAGAGTTTTAAGACCCTTTCCCAAGGAAGCCATCTTTGCTGCATTAAAGGATGTTAAGAATATAATAATCATGGAAAAGAACATATCTTTAGGACTGGAAGGGATGCTGGCCACCGAGATCAAAGCATGTTTCTACGCAAAGGAAAAACAACCTAAGGTCTCGGGTTACATCGTGGGATTGGGCGGAAGGGATATACCCCAGGATTCGATAAGAAACACCATCCTCAAAGCCGAAAAAGAGCTGGCCCAAGCGGAGTTCGTCGATTTGAAACACCAGCTGATAGGAGGAGTGCTATGAAGAAACCAGAGATAAAAGAGTCTTTGCTGGCCCCGGGTCACAAGGCCTGTGCCGGCTGCGGGGAGGCTTTGGCAGCAAGAATCATCATGGATGCAGCAGGTCCGAATACCATCGTCACTGCTGCCACCGGCTGCCTGGAGGTTTTCTCCACCCTCTACCCCCAATCAGCCTGGAAGATGCCCTGGATACACTCCTTGTTCGAAAATTCATCCGCAGTCGCTGCAGGGATCGAGGTGGCTTTGAAAGCTATGGGAAGGGAGAACGAGGCTAAGGTGATTGCTCAGGGTGGGGATGGAGCTACAGCTGACATCGGGATCGGCTGTTTGTCGGGAATGTTCGAGAGAGGTCATGATGTATTGTACGTTTGTTACGATAACGAAGCTTATATGAATACCGGGATTCAGAGATCGGGCTTGACACCATTTGAGGCTTCCACTACCACCAGCCCCTCAGGGGAGATCTCCTGGGGCAACAAGACCGATAAAAAGCCTATGCCCGAGATAGCAGCTGCTCACAAGATTCCCTATGTTGCCACTGCCACGGTTGGGTACGTTAAGGATTTAGAGAAGAAGGTGAAAAAGGCTCTTTCGATAAAGGGTCCTAAATATCTACAGGTTCACTGCCCCTGTCCTCTGGGGTGGGCTCACGATCCCGCCCTGACGATAAAGGTGGCAAAAACTGCCGTTCAAACAGGACTTATCCCTATATTCGAGATGGAGCAGGGAAAGATAACCTCGGTGAGAAAAATAGCCAAAAAGCAGCCGGTGGAGGAATACCTTAAGCTTCAAGCCCGGTTCAGACATCTTTTCAAAAAGCCGGGAGGAGAAGCTGAGATCAAAAGGATACAACAGATCGCTGATAACAACATCGAAAAATATGGACTGATGTGATAACTTCAAGCGATATTACAAACGAGAGAAAAAATGAGACCAATAGAAAATCTGCCCTGTTTTTTTCAGGGCAGATTTTAATTTGAACTTAGATATAAGGGAAAATCAAAGTGTTTTGGTTTGACTATTCTTCACCTTTTTTGGGCAGCCAGTATCGGGAGAGGGGGATGGTTAAAGGGTGAGAAATGAAATTACGATTTTTTAAAAATAGCATGTAGAGGAGATAAAGCCGATGATAAATGAAAAGGAACTTTTAGCCAAGGCGAAAAAACCGGGTCAGGATGCGATGAAACTTCACCCTTTTTACAAGGGCAAGATAGAGACTGCATCCAAATGCATTATCAGGGATTTCAACGACTTCGCCATCTGGTATACCCCGGGTGTGGCAGAACCGTGCAAGGATATCGCTAAGAACATGGATAAGGTTTATGAACACACCAATAAGGGAAACACCGTTGCGGTGATCTCTGACGGGACCAGGGTTTTGGGATTGGGGGATATCGGTCCCGAGGCCGGGCTTCCGGTGATGGAAGGGAAATGTCTTTTGTTCAAATATTTAGGAGGAGTGGACGCTTTCCCCATCTGTTTGGCTACCAAGGACGAGGAGCTTTTCATTCTCACGGTTAAGATGCTGCAGCCCTCCTTTGGCGGGATTAACCTGGAAGATATCTCCCAGCCAAAATGTTTTCACATCCTGGATCGGTTGAAAAAGGAGATGAAAATTCCGGTATGGCACGATGACCAGCAGGGAACAGCTACGGTAACTGTGGCAGGTCTTATCAATGCTTTGAAGATCGTGGGAAAAAAGATCAACCAGGCGAAAATTGCCATGGTGGGAGCTGGTGCAGCCAACGTTGCGGTTTTAAGAGTGATGATGGCTGCCGGGGTGGATCCGGCTAAAGTGATAATGGTTGACGTGGATGGTATCCTTCACAAGGATAGAACCGATTTTGCCGAGGATGATCCCAGATATAAATTCTGTAAGATAACCAATCAGGAGAACCGAAGAGGAGAAATACCCGATGCGATGAAGGGAATGGATGCGGTAATCGCTTTATCCAAACCGGGACCGGGAACTATAAAAAAGGAATGGATCGGGGATATGGCCAAGGATGCGGTCGTTTTTGCCTGTGCCAATCCCATACCGGAGATATGGCCCTGGGAGGCGAAGGAGGCTGGTGCAAGGATCGTTGCTACCGGAAGATCGGATTTCCCCAATCAGGTTAACAATTCATTGGGCTTTCCAGGAATCTTCAGGGGAACTCTGGATGTCAGGGCAGATACCATAACCGATGAGATGTGCATAGCGGCTGCGAACGAGTTGGCTCAGACTGCTGTGGATAAGGGACTTAGCGAGGAATATATCATTCCCACCATGGAGGATCAGGAGGTTTATTCCCGGGAGGCGGTGGCAGTCGCTTTGAAAGCTATTGAGCAGGGAGTTGCCCGGATAAAAGCTTCCAAGCAGGAGCTTTTAGAGAATGCGGAGAAAATGATCAAGCGTGCCCGGGAACACACTCATATCCTGATGGATTCTAAAATGATACTCGATCCTCCTCCTGAGATGGGCGTATGATATAATAAATAGGGATTTTTCTTTTGATAAAGAAAAGTAAAAAAGGATTGGTTTTCGTTTTTACCGGAGAGGGGAAGGGGAAGACTACCTCCGCTCTGGGAATGGCTTTAAGAGCATCCGGTCACCGGAAAAAGATTCTGGTGATTCAGTTTTTAAAAAATTACGAAAACTACGGTGAGTTGAAATTCGCAAAGAGATTTCCAAAATCAAATATCCGAATTAAAACCTTCGGAGAGGGCTACGTGGGAATAAGGGGGGACAAAAAGCCCAGGGAACTTCACATTGAAGCTGCGAAAAAAGCTTTAGCCTTTGCCGAAAAGATGATGAAATCCAGAAGATATTTTATGATAATTTTGGATGAGGTCAATATAGCTTTAAATTTGAAATTGTTGAAAGCGGCTGATGTGCTTAAAATTTTAAAATCAAAACCCAAAAACCTTCATCTGGTTCTCACCGGAAGAGGTGCACCTAAAAAAATCATTCAAGCTGCGGATCTGGTTACCGAGATGAAGGAGGTAAAGCATCCTTTTAGAAAGGGAATTTTGGCTCAGGAGGGAATTGAGTTTTGAGTTAGGTTGTAAGTGATAGGTTGTAGGTAATTGTATTTGGCGTGTAAAAATCTATTCCAGCTCTTTTTTGGTAACTTAATCTCAGTTAAGACGTTATCTCGCCAATATCCTTTCATACTAAATCCATATATTTATGTGTGAGGTTACTTAATGCACTTTTCTCTTGACAAGTGTGGTTGATAAAGCTAGATTAATTCGAAATCATCGGACTGCACCCAAGTTTAGAATTAAATCTTTTAAAGAAAAACTTTAGTTTTTCATATATTCATTTGTTCTTTAAAAATATTCAAAAGGAGTTGATCCTATATGAGAACTTCTTTCTAATCTATCCATCTTAGTCTTAGAAGCTCGTTGGGGTTTAGATCCAAAAGAAAGGGGTGATACCTATGTTAGGGAGAACCAAAATCATACTTGGCGCATTACTTCTTTTATTAATCTTTAGTGTAATATACACCGTTACTACCAATAACACCAAGGCGCACATAGGACCTCCAAAGTGTATTCACTGCTACTATTGCGTTGAGGATAAAACCTGTCCAGAGGGTGTGGCCTATGTTCGATTCAACTGCTGCGTTAATCCTCCCTATAATTGTCCGGCATCACCAGATGGCTGCCTTTATCTCCAAAAACTCGGTTGCGGCTGTGGAGTACCTGGTGTAGATTGATAGTAACTATTAACGACAGAAAGCATTAATCCAACGCTTGTCCCCAGCGAGCTTGGTTTTGAAATAAAATGAAATATTAATATGAATATTCTATTATACCAAAAGCTCGCTGGGGATTATATTTAAAAGAGAGGGGGTGAGAAGATTATGTCAAGGGAAACAAAGATAATATTTGTGGGATCGATGCTTTTATTAGCTTTTATTATGGTATTAACTCTGACCACAACAAAAACCAGAGCTGATTGGAAACAACCGGGTGTGGAGTACTGTTACTTCTGTATAAGTGATTGTAACCATTGTAGCAATCAACCAAATTGTGAAGCGTATATTAGATGTGAGTGCTGGGTAGGTTCTCAGGGTTGTCCAAGTTCACATACAGATCCTGGTTGCCACAATTGCACACTCATGGGTTGTGGTTGTGGAGATCCTGGAGGTCAATAATAAAAAAGAATAATTCATATTATTAACCAGATGCTTCTCCCCAGCGAGCTTGATTTTTAAAAAGTAAATATTATAGGAAGTAATGATTTTACATAAAAAGAAGATAACCAGTTTAGTTAAATATTTTTAACTTTTAATCAGGGGTAGGGGCACCCCTGACTAACAATTTTTATTTCAAAGCGTTAGTTCGGGGTACCCTTATCCGAACCAATTCAGTCGGGTGTAAGGATAGTCCTAGCTAATTAATACGGATTGGAAAACGTTTGACTTCCTTGAAAGAATAGTTTATCTTTGGAAAGCTAATGTATCATAGGAGGTCAAATGACAGATAAGATGGTTGCTTTCTGCGGGATTTGTTGTACTGATTGTCCTGCTTATATCGCCACCCAAAAGGACGATGAGGTAGAAAAAAGAAAGGTGGCAGAACAATGGTCGAAGTTCTCTCCTGAAAAACCACCTTTAAAACCCGAGGAGGTCGAGTGCGATGGATGCTTTTCAATCAGCGGAAGGCTTTTCAACTACTGTAAGGAATGCCAGATAAGGAAATGCGGGCTGGAAAAGGGTGTTAAAAACTGCGCCTATTGCGATGAGTATCTCTGCGACAAACTGGAGAAATTTTTCACTCAATTTCCTGATGTGAAGAAGAATCTGGAGGAGATAAGGAGGAGTCTTTAGGTCAAAAATTTTGTCTCACTCCCTTTATTCCCCTCTCCACAAGTGGAGAGGGGGTAGGGTGAGGTTATTATATCTATTCTTTTTCAAAAATCAAAATTTTTCTTTTGTTGATTCGGGAATTGGAATTCCTAAATCATAGATGTTTTGTGCGAGAAATCTAAATCCCATAATAACTCTGATTACTTCTCCTTAAACTTCTAAACATACGAGCTTATTTTGTCAGGGGTAGGGTACCCCTGACTAACAGATTGATTCCATAATGACTCTTCCAATCAATTCTCCTTAATTTTCTCCACATACCTCTCCGCCATAAAGGCTGCGATTGAGCCGTCTGAGGTGGCGGTGGTTATCTGCTGTAGGATTTTATGCCTTACATCTCCTGCAGCGTAGACTCCGGGGATGTTGGTCTCGGTATTTTCGTTAGTGACTACAAAACCGTACTTGTCTAATTCTAATTTACCTTCCAAAAACTTAGTGTTGGGAATCAATCCTACATAGATGAATATACCCTGGAAAGGAATGTTTTCTTCTTTACCAGTTTCCCTGTTCTTCACCGTGATTGACTCAATTTTATTTTCACCATTAATCGAAGTTGCCATGTGGTTTAAAAAGAACTTTGTGTTTTTTTCTTTTTGAATCCTTTCCTGCAGTATTTTCTCAGCGGTCATCCGTGGTAGGAATTCGACAAAACTTATGGATTTGACGAACTTCAGCAGAAAAATACCTTCCTGCAATCCAGAGTTTCCGCATCCGATAATGGCAACATCTTTATCCCTGAAAAAGGGGCCATCGCAGGTTGCGCAGTAGGAGACCCCTCTTCCCTTGAATTTGTCCTCTCCAGGGATGTTAAGCTTTTTTGGCTCGGTTCCGGTAGCTATAATTAAAGCTTTGCAGGAAAGCTGGTCGTTGTTTGTTTTTATTACCTTAGTTTCACCCTGGAGTTCAACTGAGACCACCTCCTCAATCAAAGTCTCCAATCCAAATCTATCTGCCTGTTTTTTCATCTTCTCGATAAGTTCTGGTCCTTTTATCCCTTCAGGAAAACCGGGGTAGTTTTCCACCCATTCGGTCGAAGCTGCCTGACCGCCGGGAACGAGTTTTCCAATCAAAAGTGTTTTAAGTCTTGCTCTGGTAGCGTATATCCCGGCAGTCAATCCAGCTGGACCTCCTCCTATTATTATCAGATCGAAATCTTTTTTTGAAGCCATTTTTGTTTCCTTTGTTATCTTGATTTTTTTCGTTTTTTTGTTAAATTGACTTTTAACAATTTAAGCTTGTTTTAGCTCTATGTCAACTTTTTTCACATTTTTAAATAGAGTGTCAAGCTTCAGCTTGACTTTTATTTTTTAACAAAAAAATACAAAAGGACTAAATATTCCGTAGCAAACCAAAAGGTTAATTACCACAAGTAATCAGTGTACAATGCGAACAAATATAAGAAAACCCGGGTGGTTAAAAGTCAAAAGGACCTTCGGGGAAAATTACAGGAAGCTGAAATCAATTTTGGCTGAATCTAATCTTCACACCGTATGCGAGGAAGCTGGCTGTCCAAACATTTGCGAGTGCTTTGAGCAGAAGACCGCCACTTTTTTAATCCTGGGTGATGTTTGTACCAGAAACTGCAAATTCTGCGACATTAAAAAAGGTGTACCTGAGCCTGTTGATCCGGATGAGCCAAAAAGATTGGCTGGAATAGTAAAGAGATTAGATCTTGAGTACGTGGTTATAACTTCGGTTACCCGGGATGATCTACCTTCAGGAGGGGCAGAGGTTTTCGCTCAATGTATAAAGAAGGTAAAAGAGTTGAATCCTCAATCCAAAATTGAGGTTTTGATTCCTGATTTTTCAGGCTCTTTTAAGGCGTTGAAAAAAGTATTGAAAGCAAAACCAGAGGTTTTGAATCATAACCTGGAGACGATAAAAAGGCTTTATCCTTCGGTAAGACCCAAAGCGAATTATGAGCTTTCCCTTGATATTCTTAAAAGAACTAAAAAAGAAAACCTCGAAATTATTACCAAATCGGGAATAATGTTGGGCCTGGGGGAAAGCTGGGAGGAGATAATTCAAGCAATGAAAGACTTAAAGGATTCTCTTTGCAGTCTTTTGACCATAGGCCAATACTTAAAACCTAAAAGCTCCACCTATGAAGTGAGAAAATACTATCATCCTGACGAGTTTTTGGAGCTTAAAGAAATTGGCAAAAAGATGGGATTTTCTGCTGTGGAATCAAATCCCCTGGTCAGAAGCTCTTATAGGGCTAAGTTGCAATTTAAGGATACTTTAAAAGAATAGATATGTTAAAATAGAAAAAGAATCAGATCCCGCTTTAAGCGGGATTTTCATATAGATTTAAAATCTTGTTTAAGAGATGGAAAGTAAAAGAAAGCAGATAGACCTGACCACAGGGAGTATAACCAGAAGCATCTTCGTTTTGGCCTGGCCAGCTGTGGGAACGATGTTTCTGCAGACTGCATTCTCCATTGCCGATGCCTTCTGGGTGGGTAAACTGGGAGCGGTTTCCATGGCTGCGGTTATCTCCAGCACATTTATGATCTGGATAATCTTTTCTTTATCTTCTGTCATCTCAACTGGTGTGGTGGCTATGGTATCAAGGTTTATCGGGGCAAAGGATAAAGCTTCTGCCTCATACGTTTCAGGACAGGCCATCTTTTTTTCTATTCTTTCTTCTTTAGCTTTGAGTTCCGTAGGTATATTAACTGCTAAACAGGTCTTCCTTTTGATGGGAACAGAGCCCGGGGTAACCCAATTAGGGGTTGTTTATCTTCGAATAACTTATGCGGGAACGATTTTTTTCTTTCTCATCGATACCATAGGAGCATTGTTCAGAGCCTCAGGAGATACTAAGACCCCTTTAAGAGTGGCTATGTTATCGATAAGTCTGAACATAATCCTGGACCCGATATTGATTTTCGGTTGGCTCGGTTTCCCTGAATTGGGGACTGCCGGAGCAGCGATAGCTACTTTTATCTCTCAGGGACTCGGAACTTTACTCTATTTTATTTTGTTGAAAAGAAGATCTTTATTGTTTGAAGTTAAGATCCAACCCAAGCTCGATTTCTCAACGATTTTTCGTTTGATTAAAATAGGGATTCCCACTTCCATATCAGGGATTTTGTTTTGTGTGGTTTATCTTTTCATTAACAAAATAACCGCCCTGTTTGGAACCGAGGCAATTGCAGCATTGGGTATTGGCAACAGGATGGAATCGGTATCCTACCTGACCTGTTTTGGACTCTCGATTGCAGCATCCACTCTGGTGGGGCAAAATCTGGGAGCAAAAAAACCCCAGAGGTCTGAAGAGGCTGCCTGGAGTACGGTTCGAATTGCTGTTTTTGTCACCGGTTTTATCTCACTTATGTTTTTACTTTTTCCCAGACATATCGCATCATTTTTCATCTCCGATCCGGAGGTCATAAGGATAAACATTCACTATCTGAGGATCTTAGCCCTATCCCAGATGTTCATGGCACTGGAGATTGTCCTGGAGGGCTGCTTCGCGGGAGCCGGTGACACCTTACCTCCCATGATCGTTTCGGTTCCCGGTTCGGTTATCCGAATTCCCTTAGCCTATCTGCTTGCGTTTACTCTGGGAGCAGGGGTGAATGGAATCTGGTGGGCTATCACTCTTACCACTATTGCTAAAGGTGGCATTATGGTATTCTGGTTTAAAAAAGGAAGCTGGAAAAAGAAGAATATTTAGTTAATCCGTATCGGGAATCTCATGACTTTTTAAATTTTATCCGAAGTAATGTATAGCTTTTCAACAATTTTGAGATCTTTTGCGTTTTGCCGATAATTTTTTTTCAAACGGCTTGACATAGGTGGAAAGATTCCTTTATTAATAAGGAAAGAACGATAGTTTGAAAACTCAAGTGGAAGATAAAGGTTTATTGATATGAGAAAGACCGGTTTCGTATATCATCCTGATTATCTAAGGCACCAGACCGGTCAGGGTCATCCGGAGAATGCTCAAAGGCTTTTTGCTCTTTTGGATTATCTAAAAAAGGATTCTCTGTGGAACCATTTGAAACAGATAAAACCTTTAAATCCCCCACTCAAATGGATAGAGAAGATCCATACCAGAGATTACATTAGCTCCATAGAAAGAGTTTGTAGTAGTGGTCTGGGGATGCTGGACGCCGATACTCTGGTCAGTCTGGATTCTTATAATGTTGCGGTTTTGGCAGCAGGGGGTGTTTTGGCCGCTCTGGACGAGGTGCTGGGGAAAAGTGTAAATAACGCCTTCTGCGCGGTCAGGCCTCCCGGGCATCATGCCGAGACAGAGAGAGCCATGGGTTTTTGTATTTTCAACAACGTGGCTATTGGAGCAAGATATGCTCAGATGAATCATAAACTGAATAAGATCTTGATCGTTGATTGGGATGCCCATCACGGAAACGGAACCCAGCACATCTTCTATGAGGATCCCACGGTATTCTATTTCAGCGTTCATCAATTTCCTCACTATCCCGGAACGGGAAGCGACGATGAGGAGGGCCAGGGAGAGGGGAAGGGATTTACCTTGAATATGCCCATGTGCGCTGGCAGCGGTGATCTGGAGTACATAGAGGTTTTCGAAAACATCCTCTACCCCGAAGCAATAAAGTTCTCTCCCGATCTGATCTTGATCTCCGCTGGATTCGATGGGCATAAGGATGATCCCCTGTCCAACCTGAACCTCTCCGCAGCTGGCTTCAAAAGATTGACCCAGGTGGTGTTAAATGTGGCTGAGGAGTGTTGTGAGGGAAGGGTGGTTTCGGTTCTGGAAGGTGGATATAACCTTAAAGCTTTTTCTGAGTCGGTATCCTCTCACCTTTCTGCTTTAATCGAAGGATCCGAGAACAGAAAATAAATTTCTCAGAAGGTTTTTTCAAAGCTGCCCCATTTTTAAGATAGGGGAAAAAAGTCTAAAAAATGTTTTGAATATTTATCTTCAAATATTTTGACAAGGAGGTTACTTTGTATTATATTTCAGAACATTTTAACGTTGGCTGAGGATTCTCAAGCTAAGGTTTAATCAAATTAGCTCGGTGTAATCGGTGAGATAAAAGTCATAACATCAGATCGAAATTTGAAAACACAGGTAAAGTAAATACCTCAAAAAAGGAAGGTGTAAAGATGTCACAGAGTCAGGTTAACATCAGGTGGTTCGGACATTCCATGTTTATGATCTGGGATGATAAGGTGAAAATGGTAACCGATCCCTTTGACGATTCGGTGGGATATGAAGTTCCGGACATGACCGCAGATCTGGTCCTGGTATCACACCGACATTTTGACCACGACAACATTAGCGCGGTTAAAGGAAAACCGGAGGTGGTTGAAGGAGAGGGTGAGAAATCATCCAGGGAGGTTAAATTTACGGGCATAGGGTCGGTTCACGACGAGAAGGACGGGACCTTAAGAGGCAAAAACACATTGTTTGTCTGGGAGTTGGGTGGCATCAGGTTTGTCCATCTGGGAGATCAGGGAATTATGCTGAACGATGAGCAGATGAAAAAGATGGGGGAGGTGGACGTTTTGTTTGTTCCGGTCGGAGGTTACTTCACCATCGATGCTGGAGTGGCTTCCCGGATCGTCTCGGCATTGAATCCCAAGGTGGTCATTCCCATGCACTATAAAACTGAGGTTATGGGAAAAGATTTCCCCATATCCGGAGTGGATGATTTTCTCAAGGGTAAGGAGAGGGTGGAAAAAGCAGGCGGGAATACCCTAACCCTTACCAGGGAGAGCCTGCCGGATAAGACCACCATCTATGTTTTAGACTACAGGTAAATCCGAAATTAAATCTTAAATTTCGGTTGACCATTACTCAAGAAATCAGGAGTTGGCATGCCCGTAAAATTGGAAAATTTGAACTGGCAGGAGTTCGGAGAGCTTGTTCCTAAAAAATATCAGACGGTTATTCTGCCGGTGGGGACTATCGAGGCTCACGGGGTGATAAGCCTGGGGACTGATACCCAGATAGCAGCTGGTATATCTGAAGGTGTTGCCGAAGATCTGGATTTCATCCTGGCTCCTCCCATCTGGTACGGGGTGACCAGGACACTTTATTCTTATCCCGGCTCTTTGACGGTAAGCTCCAAAACGTTTCAAACCTATCTGACCGAGATCTTCCATTCTCTGGTTGACAAGGGATTCAAAAAAATAGTGGTGATCAACGGTCATGGGGGCAACATCGACGAGTTGAAAGCAGCCGGATTGGAGGTCAATCAACGGAGGAATGCTAAGGTGATTATAATCCACTGGTGGATTCTGTGTCAGGATGTTGCTGCTGAGGTTTTCGAAAAACCAGGTGGACATGCAGGTGTGGATGAAACTGGTGCGATCTTGGCTCTGAACAAAAGTTTAGTCCAAAGAAAAAGGTATAAAAAGAAGATGGGATATCTACCTCCCCAGGGGGTTTCCGCATATCCCGGTCCTGCTACCATATTTCTGTCCAGAGAGGGTGAAGGTTATCCGGTTTTTGACGAGAAAAAAGCCAAGGTTTTTTTCGAGAGGTGTATTGATAAGATCAAATCGGCGATCTCGGAGATATTCCAGAGATGGGAAGAGGCGAAGATATAAAAGAGATTTGAGGAAGCGAGTTGAGAAAGAGGAAAAATCATAAAGTGCACAGAACACAGTAAACAGTACACAGTATTCAGTATAAAGAAAGAGGAAGTGGTTGGATATCATAATTAAATAAAGGCAAGATTTAGCTTTAATGAATTCTTAGCAAAAGGAGAGTAAATGGATGTTTTTGAAGCAATAAAAAAAAGAAGATCGATAAGAAGCTATGAGGATAAACCCATTGAGGAGGATAAGCTGAAAAAGGTTCTGGAGGCGGGAAGGCTGGCACCCTCTGCTGCCAACCGGCAGGAGTGGAAATTTGTCATCGTAAAGGACCGGTTTTTGAAGAAAAAAATCGCCGCTGCTGCGAATAAGCAGAACTTTATATCCCAGGCTGGTGCGATAATAGTGGGGTGCGGAACCGAATGCTTTAATGTTATGACCTGCGGACAGTATGCTTATACCGTGGATGTCTCCATAGCCATGACCCAGATGTCCCTTCAGGCAGTTGAGGAGGGCCTGGGTACTTGCTGGATAGGTGCTTTTAAAGAGGATGAGGTGAAAAAGATACTGAACCTCCCAGATGAGGTAAGGGTTGTTGAACTTATGACCCTGGGCTATCCAGCCTATGTCCCTGAGCCAACCCTAAGGAAGAAACTGGATGAAGTCGTATCCTATGACGGTTGGGGATAAAAGAGTTTAGTTTTTACATAAGATCAAAAGGAGGTATAATGCTTGTAAAGTTGTCCGATGGAAGAGAGATACCGGTGGAGATGCACCGGATAAAGATCTTGCAGAACACCAGGCTGATTCCTGTGGATCAGAGGCTTAAAGCCATAGAGGAGGGTGGTTACAATACCTTTTCTTTAAGATCCAGGGATATCTTCATCGATATGCTGACCGATTCCGGGACCAATGCCATGAGCGACAATCAACTGGGGGCTTCGATGCTCGCGGATGAAGCCTATGCCGGAAGCGAGAGCTTTTACAAAGTTGCCCAGGCTATAGAGGAGGTCCTGAACTTCAAATATGTTCTGCCCACCCACCAGGGAAGGGCAGCGGAGCATCTTTTAGCCAAGGTTTTGGTTAAACCCGGGGATGTCATTCCCATGAACTATCACTTCACCACCACCAAGGCTCATTTTGAACTTGCCGGGGGAGAGATTCTGGAGATCTATGCGGATGAGGCTCTTAACACCCAGAGCACTCACCCGTTTAAAGGTAACATTGATACTCAGAAACTTAAGGACACGATAAAAAAATATGGCACCGAAAAGATTCCTTTTGTCAGGATAGAGGCGACCACCAATCTTTTGGGAGGACAGCCCTTCTCCATGGAGAATTTAAAGGAGGTAAAAAGAATCTGCTCAGAACATGAAATCCCCTTGATCATAGACGGAAGTCTGATCTCGGAAAACGCATATTTTATAAAGAAAAGAGAAAAGGGATATGAGGACAAAACCGTTCAGGAGATAATCGGGGAGATAACCAGCTTGGTTGACCTGTTCTATGCCAGCGCAAGGAAAAACTCAAGTTCCCGGGGTGGGTTGATTGCTACCAACAACAAAGAGTTCTACGAGATGATAAAACCCTGGCTTCCGCTTTACGAGGGGTTTCTGACCTACGGAGGTATGTCCATAAAGGAGCTTGAGGCTATGGCTGTGGGGTTAAGGGAGATGACCGACGTTAACGTTGCCGGGGCTGTTCCGGAGCAGGTCAAATACTTCGTGGGGCAGCTTGCGGAAAACGGAATCCCGGTGGTCACGCCTCCTGGAGCATTAGCATGTCACGTGGACGCCAAAAGGTTTTTGCCTGGTATGCCCCAGTCGGAGTACCCTGCTGGTGCTCTGTCTGCCGCTATCTATATTGCATCCGGAGTAAGGTGTATGGAGCGGGGAACCATATCCATGGACAGGGACAAGGATGGGAACGAAGTCTTTTCCGATCTGGAATTGGCTAGGCTGGCGATTCCCAGAAGGGTTTATACCCTTTCCCACATAGAGTATGCGATCGACAGGATAAAATGGCTTTTCAAAAACCGGGATTTGATCAAAGGATTGAGATTCGTGGAGGAGCCCCCGGTTTTGAGGTTTTTCTTTGGAAGGCTGGAGCCGATGGATGATTGGGGGAAGAAGCTGGCCGAAGCTTTCGAAAGGGATTTCAAAACAAATTTCTAATCGGATATAATCGTTTACTTTAAAAGGCGCAGATTCGTTAACATGGATTCGATTGAATCTGTGCTTTTTGTTTTGTGCTTGATTGGTGATAAAAATATTTAGAAATGAAAGGAGGAGAGGATGACAAAGGCAAAAAATGGAGATAGGGTTAAGGTGCATTATACCGGAAAATTAGATGATGGCAGGGTTTTTGATTCCTCCGTTAAGCGTGAACCCATAGAGTTTATCATAGGTAAGGGTCAGGTTATACCGGGATTTGAAAAAGCTGTTGAGGGGATGAATCCGGGCGAATCTAAAACCACAAAGGTTCCGCCGGAAAAAGCCTACGGGCCCCGCCGTGAGGAAATGATTGTCGAGGTGGAGCGGGAAAAAATTCCGGCGCAGCTGGATCCCAAAGTAGGTCAGCGTTTGCAACTCCAGCAGCCTGATGGTCGGGTAATCAGGGTCACGGTGACCGATGTTTCGGAATCCAGTGTAACCCTGGATGCTAACCACCCTCTGGCTGGAAAAGAACTTACCTTTGACATCCAGCTGGTGGAGATCGTTTAAAGATTTCATACGACCGGAGTTTAAACCTTTGGGTTTACTTTTTAATCAGCGGGATTAAGCAAGTTTTAGCGAACAATCATTTTGTAATATACAGGAATTTCACATCACAAGAGGAAAGTTTATTGATTAAAGGGCAAGTTATGGTTAAGGTAGAGATTCAGGAAGCTAAGGACAATGATCTATCTTTGATCCTTTCACTTTTTAAACAACCGGATATGGATAATAACAAGGTTTTATCAGTGGAACAGGCAAAGAAGATATTTAATCGTATCAAAAGCTATCCCTCCTACAGGATTTATGTTGCCAAGGCAGGTGATGAGGTTGTTGGAACCTTATCCCTGTTGATAATGGATAAACTGGCACATATGGGTGCACCATCAGGGATCGTCGAGGATGTGTTAGTGCACAAGGATTGGCAGGGGAGAGGAATCGGGGAAAAGATGATGAAATTTGCGATGGATCTTTGTCAAAAGATGGGCTGCTATAAACTTATGCTGTCGAGTGATGTCAAAAGAGAGATTGCCCATAATTTTTACGAGAAGTTGGGTTTTAAAAAGCATGGATATAGTTTCGTAGTTCATTTTGCTAAAGAGGGCAAGGATTTATAATAGTTAAGTTAGACTAAGGGGAGAATATTCTCCAAAAAACTTTACATTATAACAAAATAATGTATATTCATGGATGTAAGATCTAAACATAGATACAATGGAGTGAGAAAAAAGGGATAAATTAAAAGCATAGGTTGTGACCCATTCAGGAGGGCAATATGTCGAAAACAACTTCACCAAGCCCAAGCAAGACAGAAGAGCTTTTATTACTCAGGAAATTTAGAGAAGTCGATACAACCGGATTCCCGGATTTTTATTGCTATAACAGGCCACTGGGAATGGCTCTCTGGGTTCTATGGATTGCAAAAGATAAATTCGGTATGAAAAAGCTCTCAGCTGAACAAATAGCTTTGGTTATAAGGGATGTCAAAGAGATCAGCATCGATGGAAAATCCATTAATAAATCATTAAACAGAGCTGGTGATAAGATTCATACTTATCAAATAGGGAACGAAGCTTATTTTGAGATTATGAAGCCCGGGAAGGAACTTTTGCTTTCTCAGATAAAGGAGGGCTCGATTGAACTATTCTATTTTGAACCTGATAAGCGATACACCAATAAAAAAGTGTTATCCAAATGCATTCTTGATAATCTAACTGGCGAACTGAAGATTGTAGATCCTTACACCAGCGAACGAACACTGGATCTTTTAAGAGACTTTAAAAATAAAGTTAAGTTTCTCACCAGGACAAAAAACATTAAAAGCTATAAGCTTAGCCGATTTTTACGGGGGTTACAGGATTTCAAATCAGAGTATTCAAATATTGAATTCAAAGATTATCCTCATATCGACATCCACGATAGATACATAATCTCGTCTAAACACTTAGTTATCCTGGGACATAGCATCAAGGATTTGGGGGCTAAGGAGTCTTTCGCTGTTGTCTTAAGTAAAGATACAAACAAAAATATAGTCGAGACGTTAATGAAGAATTTCAATAGAAGGTGGAACTCCTCATATCCGCTTTAATGTTTTTTTTCATTGGTGTATTCGGATTCTTTCCGTTTGCAAACATACTTTAAATCCGAGCTCGGTCCAATTCCGAAGTGTCGTGCTTACCGATAAGCCGGCAGGTTTGTTTGATTAACTTCAAGACCTTTGTTTAAGACTTTTGTTCTTGCACAAAAAACTTTTGACCATAACAATAATTGTGCATATACTCTCCCTCAGTTGTAAATAAAGTTTTTCCCCTTCAAGTTAATTCCTTGAAATAAAAAGGCTTAGGTTCTTAGTGAATATTTAAAATTCAGAAAACCTTTTGGCACAGCTGTTGCTTTTTAAGTTATTATGAAACTTTAGTTTCCCTGCGAGGTAAAAAACGTTTGACTATGGAGTCCGAAATTGTTAAATTTTCCCAAAACAAAAAACGGAGGGGAAACATGTTAAAATCCGCAGGGAAATTAACAGTACTCTTAGTTTTAATTATGTTCTCTTTATCTTCAGCCCAGGAGATAGCCGAGGAAAAGCTGGGGGAATTCCAATTCCCTTTTTTGCAGCCAAGAAAATTAATCGACTGCCCTACTGCTGGTCTTCTGCCCAGGGGTTCTTTTGATTTTGACATTCGGGTTTATCCCGAAGGAGGAGTTACCACTGCTCTGGAGGTCGGGATAACCAATCGTCTGATGATAGGAATATCCTTCGGAGGACAGAACGTAATCGGTGAAGGGAGCCCCGATTGGAATCCCGATATGGAATTTGCGGTGAAGTACAGATTTCTTCACGAATCCTATTTTCTGCCAGCTTTTGCCATGGGGTACGATGGGCAGGGATATGGAGCCTACGATGATTCTTTGAAAAGATATACCTATAAATCCAAAGGCTTTTATGCGGTGATAAGCAAAAGCTATCTGGTAGGTACTGCACCGTTTGGACTTCATGGCGGTATAAATTACAGCTTGGAGGATAAGGATGACGAGAACGTGCCTATATATGTTGGATGCGATTTAAGGATAAACGAAGGTTTGGGCTTCGTTTTGGAATATGACATAGCTACCAATGACGATTACAAGGGAAGCCAGTACGGTCAGGGATGGGGTTATCTTAATTTTGGAATACAGTGGTTTTTCTCCAAAAACCTTCTTCTGGAGGTGGACCTGAAGAATGTATTTAAGAACAGAGAGGACGTGTCGACAATTGGAAGGGAATTTCGGGTGGTTTATTTTGAGTTTTTCTAAAGGATAGGAATGAGAACAATTTTCCGTTTTGCACAGGGTCTCAAGAAGATATTAAAACGGATGTTGATGATGAGAAATTGTTACCATACCTGTCATTTCGAGGAGTCCCTATGGACGACGAAGCAATTCCATGTATTTCAGGTAAAAGAGATTGCTTCTCCCCGACTTCGTCGGGGATCGTAATGACAATCACCATCTTATTTCTTTTCAAACATTACTGCAGGTGCAAAGATAGGATTGTGTTTTTGAGTATCAGATATGAAGGTAAAACAAGCTTGTTTGGAGGTGTTTTAAAATGAGAAAAAGATTGGTTTTCGTGATCCTATCCTTGATCATAGCCGGGATATTTCTGTATGGGTGTTACACTATTTTAACCCATCCCACGGTGGAGGGGGAGGAGGATGTGACATATTCCGGCAATTATTACCGGGAGAATTGCACCGACTGTCATTACGATTACCATAACTACCCTTATGGATATTACTATGGCTATTACCCTGATTATTACTGGCACCAACCTCGCTGGGGACATTATTATAACTATCCCTGGTGGTGGGACTGGTACCGGGGGGATTATTTCTGGTACGGTGATGACGATGGTGGTTACCAGCCTGAGGAGGTTGAAAAAGGCGAAAGGAGGAGAAGTGAGGAAAGCCTGGCACCTCCATATATTGGTGGAGGTGGAGTTGTGACTCCGGTGATTACTGAACCTAAGTCAAAGGAATCTGAAAGGGTGATAAAGAAGGTGCTTAAAACAGGCAAGGAAGTAAAGCAGGAAGAGAAAAAGGAGGAACCCGTACCCGTAAAGGAGAAAAAGAAGGAAGAAAAACCACCTAAAAGGAGAAAATAGATTTCTGAGGTGATACTATGCTGAAAAGAGCAGTTTTCTTAATGTTTTTTGTTTTGTTTTTAACAGCCCACATCACGCATTCCCAGATGTTCGAGGAGTGGCAACCGATTGAGGAACCGTCCGCGGGGAATTCCTTCGGGGTAGGAGCAAGGTATATGGGGATGGGTGGTGCAGGAGTTGCCTTTTGCAACGATGCTTCCGCTCTTATATACAATCCCGCGGGTCTGGCAAGGATTAAAAGAATTGAGCTTACTCTGGGGATGACTCACCAGAGATTTAAAAACCAGACTGGATATCTTAATTTTGGCTCCACCCCTTACTATCAGAACGTTGACCGACTGCAATCCAATACCCGTTTAGGTTCCGCTGGCCTGGTTCTGCCAATTCCGACCTATCGGGGTAGTCTGGTTTTTGGATTGGGAGTAAACAGGATTACCAGCTTCGACCATACTTTTAAAAACGTTTACACCTTAAGCCAAAGTATGCAGCCTATACAGATGGAACTTATTTCTGAATCGGGTGGCATTTACGTCTGGTCAGTAGGGGGAGCAATCGATATCTCACCTAACACCTCCTTGGGCTTGTCTTTGAACTTCTGGAATGGTAAGGATGATTATACCTACATAGACTCTTTAGCTTTCTTTGTGGCTGACACCTTTTACGAGATAAATGACGATTGGGAGTTCAAGGACGATTACTCAGGATTTAATCTCAAATTTGGCATTATGTTACAGCCTAATAAATATCTATCTTTAGGCGGGGTTATCAGTTCCCCTGTTTGGCTTACTGTAGATGAAGAGTATTTTCTAAACACGGATTCCACCCCTTACTATCCCAATGATACACTAATATACATTTATTATATAGAGGAGACCGGCTACCCCAAGTGGAAATTGACCCATCCTTTCTCTTTCACCTTCGGAGGTGCTTTCAACTTCAAAAACCTGCTTTTGGCTGCTGATTTTAATTACACTGACTGGACCCAGTTGCAATACAGGGAAGGATACAGGTCCGGAGTAAAAAATATTGACGTAAAGGAATATTATCAGGATGTTTTCAAATGGCATATCGGGGCTGAGTATCTTGTCCCCCAGATAAGCGGAAAACTCAGAGCTGGTTTTTATGAGGATCCTTTACCCTTTAAATCAAGTCACCTTAAGTCAGATAGAAGGTTTATCACCTTGGGCTTGGGATTTTTAATCGACCAAGTCATGACCTTGGATATCTCCTGGAACCGAGGATTTTACGATTTCGAATATCCTGAATTAGATGTCAGGGAGAAATACACTACCAATAAAATATTCATAACCACAGCCTACAGATTATAATTTTTTAAAGATTGAATTCAAAAGCCGTCCATTTTTGGTCGGCTTTTTTGTTTTCGGAGAAATCAATTGATTTAAAAAAACAGTCCGTTTAAATAAAAAGTCCTCAGAAAAACTATGGTTGAGCTTTTCAAATTAATCTTAGTCTTTGTTCTTATCATCCTTTTAATCCAGAGGAAAATATCCATAGGATTGACCATCCTTTTAGGGGCGTTGTTTTTAGGTTTTCTATTCAAGCTCTCGGTTTTGGATTTAGTAAAATATATGGCAGTAGCAGCTGTGGAATGGCCCACTTTACACCTGCTTATAATAGTGCTTTTGATTTTGATTTTTGGAGAGCTTTTGAAGAATCTGAGAAGCCTGGAGAATTTAAGTTCGGGTCTGGAGAATTTATTCAGAAATACAAAACTACTTTTAATTTTTCTACCTGCCACTGTGGGGCTTTTGCCCATGCCTGCGGGAGCGATGATGTCCGCTCCCATGGTGGAGGAGGTGGGAAACAGGAAAAAAATAACACCCGGGCTCAAGATGATGGTGAACTACTGGTTCCGGCACATCCTGGAGTTTATCTGGCCTCTCTATTTAGGGGTGATCCTCACCGCCTCGCTTCTGGGAATCCATTACCGGGAGGTTATATTAGCCCAGCTGCCTTTGAGCCTGGCTATGATTTTGGGAGGGATTTTGTTCTGCTCAGGTAAAATAAAAGTCGAAGGTGAGACCTTTCCATCCGAAAAAAAATTTACAGAAAATATGGGTCTGGTTTTAAAAGGGATCTGGCCGGTGCTTCTGGTGGTGGGTTTGAATCTGATATTCAGAATGGATCTGGCTTTAGCTCTGGGAATAACCATTGTTTTCTTGGCTTTTACCAGCAAGGTTGGAATCAAAAGATTTTGGGGAATGATCAAAGATGCTGTTACCCTGGAGATGGTGGTATTGATTATAGCGGTTATGATATTCAAAAAGATCATCACCGAATCCGGTGCCATAGAGACCATACCCAAAACCATAGCGGAGTTCGGCATTTCCCCGATCTTTGCCATCATAATCGTCCCCTTTACCGTGGGAATTTTAACCGGTATGACCTCAGCTTTTGTTGGAATCTCATACCCCATACTCTTTTCTTTTCTTTCGCCCAATGGGATAAATTACGGATACATGATGCTGGCTTACGGTGCTGGTTTTGCGGGGGTTATGCTTTCACCGCTTCATCTTTGCCTGATCGTAACCAAGAATTACTTCAGGGTAGGGTTTAATGAGATCTATTCGATGCTTTTGCCCGCTTCCCTTTTTTTGATTATCTGGGCTCTGGTTTTAGTTCTTCTGGGTTTTCCCTGGGGCAAAATCGGTTAGGTTTTTGGGTTTTAAAGCTGGAACAAAAAAAACCACAGGTTGTATAAATAGATGGACAGGAAAAAGGAAAAAGAAAAAGGAAATCGGATGGATGGCAAAGCTGTCCCGGACAATGAACTGTTTAAAAGGGTCCTGGATGAGGATAGGATTGCTTTTGAGGCTTTGGTTAACCGTTATAAGATTAAACTATATAATTTGGTATATCGGATGTTAGGAACGAAAGAGGAAGCAGAGGATATCTTGCAGGAGACTTTCTTAAGAGTTTACCGGGAGAGAAACTCATTTGATTTCAACTATCAGTTCTCCACATGGATTTACACCATTGCATTGAACCTGACAAGAAACGAGCTCAAAAAGAAAAAGAGGTTTAAGTTCTTCGGATTGGAATCGCTTCTGAGAAAACCAGCTCAGAGTTACCTTTCCGAAGATTTCGGTAACTTCAAAGGAGAGTTTCAATATTATTTAGAGAAGGAGATGAAATCTCTGCCTGAGAAATATAAAAAAGCCTTTTTGCTCAGGGACATAAATGAGCTTTCGTATGAGGAGATATCAAACGTTCTGGAAATTCCTTTAGGCACAGTGAAATCCCGGGTCAACCGGGCAAGAGGGATTCTGAGGAAAAAGCTAAAGCCCAAAATGGAGGGAGTTTATGAATTGTCGAAAGGTTCGACAATACCTGCCGAGCTATTATGACGAGTGTTTATCGGTTGAGGTAAAGAAGGATATAGAGAAACACCTGAAGGAGTGCAAAAGCTGCGCCAGGGAAGCAAAGGCTTATTTTGAGCTTTCGGAGATGATAAATTGCGCTAAGGTTTTAAAACCTTCCCCGGATTTCAACAGAAAGCTCTTCGCTGAAATAGAGAGGTACCCTAATTCAAAAAAGATAGAGGAGCTGAAACCCCAAACCCTTTTCCCCAGAAGATGGGCGATTGCGGTTTCAGCAGCAGTTGTAATTCTTCTGAGCATAGTGATATTTAAACCGCTTGGTCTTTTTGAATCAGAAAAAGGGGTCTCCCCCCAAAGGGATAACTTCTTAACCAGAATAAATACGGAGAGCCAGCAGAGTGAATACCCTCAGGATAAGCCTACTACCTATGTAATGGATAACCTGAGATTAAGAGAACTTAGCCCCAGGGGAGATAGACAGCCAGAAAGCGGAAACCTCTCCCAGTTCGTGATCGAGAAGGTTAGTTCTCAATACGAGTGGAGAAGATATCAAAGCCATTACGTGATTCCTATGGTGTCTTCACAGGCAGTGGCAAAAAGAAGGGGATTTTAAAGGAGGTTTAAGATGAGATATAAAGTCAGTTACTTTTTAACAATACTTTTTATTTTTTCCTTTCTTTTGTGTCCTTTTCAAAAAGAGACCTTTGCTCAAAAGAGGGTACTTGAGTCCTTAGAGGAAAGCATTGCTTTACTGGTAGAAAAAACCAAACCGTCTCTGGTAACCATTCAGGGGAAAAAGGAGGATCTGGCAGCTCAGTTCTTTTACTCCCAGTACGGTAAGAAAAAGGAAAAGGCTCCTTATGCGACCTTTGTTGGCTCGGGCCTGGTCTACCGACCGGACGGTCACATTCTGACCACCACCAGCGTGGCAGGTGGTTTGAACGTGTTCAAGATCACCCTGCCTGACGGGAGTGAGGTCAAGGGAAACCTGGTTGGAACGGACGATCAGTACAATCTGGCAGTGATAAAGGTTAACCAGAAGGAACTGACCCCTGCCAGAATGGGAAACTCCGATCAGGTGAGGGTGGGCTCCTGGGTTACGGTGGTGGGGAACTCCTACGGGGTGCCCAATGCGGTCTCCTTTGGAGTGGTCAACGGAATCAGAAAAGATGGGCTTATCCAGATGAGCGCCAACGTCAGCCCGGGTAACTCCGGAGGACCGGTTTTGAACACCAGAGGTGAGGTGGTGGGAATAGTCTCGGTGAAGGTGTCGGATCCTTCCTTTATCGAGGCGGTGAGAATGGTTCAGGAGGGCAGGAAAAATACCATAGTCATACCTCCCAGGCAGATAGAGCTTCCCTCCGGGGTGAGCCTGGCAATTCCAATAAACGAGGTGAGGAAAATAGCGGATAAGATAATCGAGTACGGAACCATACAGAGGGGTTATCTGGGAATATACCCCTCGGATTTGGATGATCAGCAGAAAAAGGAACGTGGAATATCGCAGGGGGTCTATATCGAGGAGGTGGTTGAGGGGAGCCCCGCTGATTTATCCGGGATTGAGGATGAGGATATCATCGTGGAATTCGGTAAGCAGAGGGTCAGAGATGAGAGCCATCTTCGCAAACTGATACTGGATACCCGGCCCGGCGAGTTGGTGGAGATCAAGGTATTGAGGGAAGGCGAGGAGAAGACAGAGGAGAGGTCCTTGGTTGCCACAATTAACAAGGCAGAGCCGCTCTATGGAGTTTACAGTCATGACAACTACCCCTCCGAACCTGACGAGGTCCTCATCCCCGAATATGAGATACCGGAGGTCTCGGAGATTCCGGATTTGAAGGAGATAAAGCTCTCCACCCAGATAGTGAAGGAAAATCAAAAGCAGATCAAAAAGCAGATGGAGGAGTTCCAGAAGCAGATCCAGGTTCAAAAACAGTATCAAATATCATTGGATGAGTACCTGGCGCAGTTGAAACAGTCTCAAAAAAAGAAAGGTGAATTTGAAAGCGAAAGCTTTGAGTTATCCAGGGAGGAGCTGCAAAATCTGAAAATTGAGCTGGAGATGTTAAAGAAGGAACTGGAGGAACTTAAAAAATCCAAAAACCCTTGAGGTCAAACTTTTTTTAAAACGCAGGTATTCATTGCCACATATGATTCCTTAGTGCTTCGCTACTATCAAATGGTTTGAGCAGATATTGAAACAACCGTAACAGTCCCTCCGTATAAACTCTGAGTGTGCAAAAAAAGGTCATTTTTCTGATTGAAAAATCCGGCTTTGTTTTCTAATCGTTTGACTTAAGAGAACTTACAAAAACAGGTGAAAAACCACACTTTAAAAGCAAGTTCAGATTTTCAAGTTAAGTCGTTGAATATGATATAATTGCACAGACAGCCAAAACAGTATTTTCATCATCAATTAGCTTGACAATTAATTTATTTTTATTAAATTGAAAATAGAAAATATGTCTGATTTTATTTTATCTGGAGGTCTTTATGAAGGGTGACAAAAAATATGGTCTTTTAGCAGTGGGTCTTGCTTTAATCTCGGTTTTGATTATCTGGATAGTGGGGTTGGGTGAGGCTCAGGAGAAGGTTAAGGCTGAGGACGTGGAGAAACCAAAGGATACCATGTACTCCTACGTTCAGTTGATCAACTCGGTGGCCTGGAACATAGATTCAAGATACGTTGAGGAGGTGGACCGGAAGGAATTGATCTACTCCGGAATAAGAGGAATGCTCGAGATCCTGGATCCCTTCTCCACCATGCAGGATAAAAAGGCGCACGATCGGATGATGGAGATAACCCACGGAAAATATGAGGGGCTGGGTATGATGATAGACATAAGGGATGATTGGATCACGGTGATCTCACCCATTGAGGGAACCCCGGCTTATAGTAGGGGAATCCGGGCTGGTGACCGGATAATCGAAATCGACGGGGAATCAACCAAGGCTATGACCACCGAGGATGCTGCCAATCTGATGCGGGGACCAGCAGGGACCGGAGTGGTTTTGACCATCAAAAGGGAGGGGCTGGGGGAGCCTCTGGAATACGAGCTGGAAAGGGCGGTTATAACTCTCAAGAACGTTCCCTATTACGGGGTCATTGAGGACGATATTGGTTACGTCCGGCTTTCCAGATTTTCCGAGGATTCGGGAAATGAGCTTGAGGATGCGATAAAAAAGCTGAAAAAGGAAAAGATAAAGGGACTGATTTTCGATTTAAGGAGTAATGGTGGCGGGCTTCTGGCTCAGGCAGTGGAAACAGCGGACCTCTTTTTAGATCCGGATGAGCTTATCGTTTATACCAAGGGGAGGGATGAGGTCAAAATAAGCGAATTTCATTCCCGCTCCAGATCACTTCTGGGTGATATATCATTGGTGGTTCTGGTGGATGAGGGAACCGCCTCAGCCTCGGAGATTGTATCAGGGGCGATCCAGGACTGGGATAGGGGGGTGGTGGTTGGGGATACCACCTTTGGCAAGGGATTGGTCCAGCAGATCTACGAGATGCCGGCTGATGTTTTTCTCAAGCTCACCGTGGCGAAATATTACATTCCCAGCGGAAGGTCTATCCAGAAACCGGAGAGATCGAAGAAGCATTACACCGAGGATGCCGAGGAGGACAGCACCCAAAAACCAGGGATTTTCTACACCTCAAACGGAAGAAGGGTTTTTGGTGGGGGAGGGATTATCCCGGACGTGATCTTAGAGGCTGAGGAGCTCAAGCCTATCGAGATAAACTTGGAAAGGCAGCAGATGTTTTTCGATTTCGCAGTGGAGTACCTTTCAAAAAATAAAGAGGTAACTGAGGATTTCGAGGTTACCGATGAGGTTTTTTCCCAGTTCAAGGATTTCATCAACAGACATGATTTTACCTACAAGACCTTTCTGGAGATGGAGCTTGATTCGGTCGAAAAGACTCTAAAGTCCGAGGAAAAAGATGAGCTTTACTCTGACGTGATTAAGGATTTCCGCGGTCTGATTGAAAAGGAAAAGGAGCTTGATTTCCAGCGCAGTACCGACTATATCAAAACCAGCATAAAGAGGGACATTCTGAGAAATCTTTTCGGGGATAAGGCTGTTTACGAGCACGTTATTTTAGAGACCGATCCTGCGGTTAAGAAGGCGATGGAGATATTGACTTCGGGTAATAAGTATACCAGCATCCTTGAGGGGAAACAGGAGGTGCATTAAAAGAATCCTTTGGGATTTTATAGTATAATCTGATATATAAGGTTAAAGCTTAAAGTAAAGCTTTAACCTTTTTTCTTGTTCTGTCAGGAGCTACTCCTGACAGAACGTCGGGGAGGGGTTTATCCCCTCCCGCGGGAGCCCACCCGAAACGGGCAGGCAAGAGGTTCCCCTACTTTTTTTCTGGAGTGTTAGCCTTTCCTGGCCGGACAGGCAGGCTAACTTGGTCAGGCATAGCCTGACCTGATTTATGTGTTCATTGAGTAAATCCTTTGGGTTTACAAGTCAAGCTGAAGTCGTAGATCCCAACCCAGGAGGGGCTTGACACTCCAGAGTAACACATGTTGGGGGCAACCTGGGCACCCATATTTTTAACCATCATTGCGAGCCCGAAGGGCGTGGCAATCTGTCTCTCTATTAGGGGATTGCTTCGCTTCGCTCGCAATGACATTCTTGGTTCTGTCTTTGCGATACCCGACGAAGTCGGGGAGAAGCAATCTCACTTTTACAAAATCAATTAGTCTCTAAAGGATTTTCGTAGTTCGGGCACCACTGCCCGATTAATTCCCTAAAAATTACTTGACAAGATTCTATGAGTGATTTTAATTTGTTAGAATAAATAAAAGGATTTCCCTATTGGGCGGGTTTTATAAGTGTTTCAAGAGTAATCTCTAGATTCTGTAACAGGAAGGGGAATTACCTAATCAATTAGAAATCGGCATTTCCTGATGCCTATGTATAAAGAATTCATATCAAAGGGAGGAATGAAATGAGAAGAGGGATTATATCTGCTGTCGCAGCGGTTGTCATTTTTGTGCTTTGTTTTCCCACGCCAACCCAATCACAGAAGCTGGCTGGTCGGTACGGTATATCTTTCCAGACCGGTCTGGTCATAGTCAGCAAATTATATCAGGATGGTGATTACCCGGAGATCACAGCACCGCACCAACCTGGATCAGAACCTGGCTTCCCACTTGGTGTTGGGCTTCACTATTTTATCAATGACAAGGTAATTTTTGGAATTGAGTTTGCCCATACAAAGAAAACCAGTCGTTCAACAAGCATATTTGGGGGTGCTTGGATTTCGACCATAACGTGGTCCACAACGGAATGGTGCACTCATATAAAATACTGCTACTCACTCTCTTCAAATACAAGTATCTACGGGAAATGCGGGCTGAAAACGGTTAGTCTAAGCAGGACCTTCGAGCATTTTCACCACCCTTATCATGAAATGGAAATGTCTTCCACGATAGGGGGAGAATTGGGTTTTGGACTGCAGAGGCTCCTTTCCAAAAACCTGATTTTCTTCAGTGAGTTGGGATTCAGTCATATATTGACCAAGGGAAGAGGAGTAAGGATAAACGATAAAGAGGTTTTCTGGAAGTATCCATTTAACTTGCAGCTGTATAACTTGAGGATAGGGCTGATGATCTTGGTTGGTGGCAAACAGGAAAAACCGCAGAAGTTCGATCCTATAAAATAGAACCCCCATTTTTGTTCTATCAGGAGCTA
>LJUW01000069.1 GCA_001304315.1 candidate division Zixibacteria bacterium SM23_73_2
AGGTGCGTGAACTTCTGCCCCCTGGGAGCTTTAACACAAGATGAAAGAGGATGAATACGATTCGATAGTCGTGGGAGCTGGTCCGGCAGGGTGCTCTGCAGCGAAGGAGATGGCCAAAAACAAGTTAAAGGTCCTCCTTGTGGAAAAAGACCCGGTTGTTGGCTTTCCCCTGTCCTGTGCAGAAGCAATAAGCCTTTTTTTCTTCTCCCAGCATTTCGATTTGAAACCAAGATGGATCACTAATTTCATCCACAGGGTACACCTGGTGGGACCGAACAACCATCGGGTGAAGATCTCTCATCCTGACTGCGCAGTAATTTTAGACAGGAAGATCTTCGACCGGGATCAAGCCATCCAAGCATCCTCAGAAGGAGCCGAGGTAAAGGTGAATTCAGGGGTGGTGGGGATAATCAAGGGTAAAAATAACGAAATCCGTGGAGTAAAAGTCAAAGATAACGGAAAGGAAAGGGAGCTTATGGCTAAGGTAATAATCTGTGCGGATGGAGTTGAATCCAAAACCGCCAAGCACGCAGGAGTGGATACGACTCTGGAGCCGGATTTGATTTTACCCTGTGCCCAGTACCTTCTTGGAGGAATCGAAATCGAGCCTGACTGTCTGGAGTTCTGGGTGGGAAAAAAATTAGCACCTGGAGGTTATGCCTGGGTTTTTCCCAAAGGAGAAGATTCCGCCAACGTGGGCTTGGGGATACACCCCTCCTTTTCCCAGGGCAAAAACGCAAAGATGCTTTTGGACTCCTTTATCCGAAAGAGATTTCCCCGGCATAGCAAAATCGAGATGATGTCCGGAGGAGTCCCCTTCTTTTCCAGAAAGAGCGTTCTGGTAAAAGACAATCTTCTCTTGGTAGGGGATGCTGCCAGGTTAGCTGATCCTCTGTCCGGAGCAGGCATAGCCAATGCCGTACTCTCAGGTAAAATCGCTGGAGAGGTGGCAAGCGAATTTGTGAAAGACAATCGTCCAAACGAATATTTAAAGGAATATGAGAAAAGGTTTATGAAGACAAGGGGAAGATACTTGAGATTCTACTCTTTTTGCAGAAAAGTTTACCTGAAGATGACCGACTCCGATTACGATTCAGTGGTCTTGTTCTTAAAAGACTATTTCGGAGAAAAAAAGGTGAAAAGAATAGATGTAGTTGGTCTGGTGAAGATCATCTTTAAACAGAATCCTTTTCTGTTAAGGCTTTTAAAGAACGTGATCTGGTGAAACTTAAGTTTTGGATTTCTGGCTAACCAGTCTGGCTAATTTTCCTTTTTGGCTGGAGGATTTGTTCTTATGGATAACCTTTATTCTGGCAGCTTTATCTAAAAGGCTCTGCACCTTTTTGAAATTGTCCGAAGCCTCCTTCTGATCTTTTGATTGTTCAACCTTTCTGGTTAAGCTTTTTAGTTCGGATTTAATCTTAAGGTTACGAAGTTTAGCCTTTCTGGCTTGTCTTAATCTCTTTTTAGCTGAAAGATGAACCGGCAAACTTTACCTCCTGGTTTTTTTAATTTAATATGAAATTGCATTTTGTCAACAAATGTTTTATTTTCTCCATATTGCCTTTTGCTTATATATACTGATTGAAGCTCAGATGAGTTGGGAGATTTTATACTGAAGGCAAAACAGTTTGAAACAGATGGACCAGCAGGATAAGATAGCCAAATCCACCGGGGTAGTCAGCTCCTCGATTATGCTTTCCAGAATATTAGGGCTGGTCAGGGAACAGGTGTTCGCCTACCTTTTTGGAGCGGGGCTTTACACTGACGCTTTCGTTGCTGCTTTCAGGATACCTAATCTTTTAAGGGAGCTTTTCGCCGAGGGGGTAATGGCTACCTCCTTTATCCCGGTTTTCACCGATCATCTGACCAACCAGGGAAAAGATAAGGCTTTTCATCTGGCTAACTTGATGATAAATCTTCTTTTGGTTGTCCTATCGATAATTATCATAATCGGTGTCTTTGTGTCACCTTTTTTAGCCGAGCTCATAGCTCCTGGTTTTAACCAGATTCCGGGCAAGCTGGAACTCACCACCCACCTGGCTCAGATAATGTTCCCTTTTCTTCTTTTGGTCTCCCTGGCAGCTGTAGCAATGGGAATCCTGCATTCCTTTGGACATTTCGCCACTCCAGCTCTGGCCCCTACCCTTTTCAATACCGGGATGATTTTTTCCGGATTTTTTATCTGCCCTCTTTTCGATCCCCCCATAATCGGAATGGCAATCGGAGCCCTTCTGGGCGGATTCGGTCAACTGATCATTCAAATTCCCAGGGTCAGAAAATATGGTTTTTCCTATAAGCCGGTCTTGAATCTATCTGATCCCGGGGTGAAAAGAATCCTTTTGTTGATGATCCCGGCTATCTTCGGGGTCGCTTCGACCCAGATAAACATCTTCGTTACCACTCATCTGGCTTCGCTCCTTCCCCAGGGGAGCGTTTCCTATCTTAATTATAGCTACAGGCTAATGCAACTTCCCTTAGGCGTTTTCGGGGTTGCGGTTGCAACCGTTACCCTCCCAGCCATCTCCCTGCAGGTCGCTCAGAAGGAGATGAAAAAAGTCGTATCAACTCTTTGTTCATCTCTGAAACTGGTTTTGTATCTGGTGATCCCCTCATCCGTTTTTTTAATCGTGGGAGCAGAACCAATTATCTCGGTCATCTATCAGTACGGAAAATTCACCTACCTGGATACCCAGGCTACCGCATACGCTTTAGTCCTTTATGCCTTTGGTCTTTTCACATTTGCGGTGGTCAGGGTAACCGCACCCATTTTTTATACCCTGGGGGATGCAAAAACGCCAGTTAAAGTATCCGCTATCTCGGTAGTGGTGAACATCATTTTGAACCTGATCCTGATGGGCCCCTTAGGATATAAGGGTTTAGCCTTAGCTAACTCCCTGGCTGGTGTGGTTAATATGTCTTTACTTTTGCTTTTTATCGACAAAAAGATAGGTCCACTGAAAAGAAAAGATCTGACCTTCTCCTCATTCAAATATCTTTTAGCCTCCCTCTTTATGGGAGTGGTGATTTACTCTATTCTGTATCTTTTTAAACTCGATCTGGAAATAGCGAGCCTCAAACAAAAGATATCTCTTTTGGCCGGGCTCCTTGTATCCGGATTTTTATCCTACCTAACAGCTTCCCTGGTTCTCAAGGTAGGTGAGTTGAAAAGGATTTTCGACATATTAAAAATCTTCAAGGGGAAATGAATCAAACGCCCAAAAGAAGGCCCGCTCTATTTGCGTGCATAGCTTATATTTCAGGCATCGTCTTAGGTAATCACTTCAATTTATCCGTAATTCTTCTTGCAGTTTTTTCCATGCTGGGGCTCGCACTCTCCTTCGTATTTTTGATTTTAAGAAGATATCCCCTGTCTACCCTCTCGGTTATCTTCACCCTGACAATAGCTGGTTTTTTAAACCATGACTTAAAAACGGAGGTCTTTCCTCCGAACCACATAAAAAGTTTTTTAAATTCCAAAAGTCCGGTTACGATCAGCGGTAACGTGGTTAAGGATCCGGATATTCGAAAGGACAAGACTTTTCTTACCATCCAGACGAAAAGCCTTATCAAAGGAGAAAAAATTCATTTGACCTCAGGTAAAATCCTTCTGAAGATAAGAAAGCCGACCAACCTTTTCAACTACGGGGATTTTATCCGGTTCAGGGGATTTTTATATCAACCTTCTCCTCCCAAAAATCCCAAGGATTTCGATTACCGAAAATATCTTGCCCGTAAGGATATCTTCGCCCTGACTAACTTAAGAACCCCTGAATATATAAAAATATTATACCGGGAAGACGAAAACCTGTTTTTATCCAAAATAGTTCTTCCCACAAAGCATTTCATCTTGAAAGTATTCAACTCCCACTTAAAAGACCCCCATCGTGCCCTTTTAGCCGGATTTGTTCTGGGAGAAAAAAGAGGGATACCCCAAGACATCTATCGGATGTTCACCGACACCGGCACTCTACACCTTCTGGCCATATCCGGTTCCAACGTGGGCTTGGTGGTGCTTTTTTGTTTCTATTTCTTTCTGGTGTTGAGAATCCCCCGAAAACCAAGCTTTATTTTAACCATTCCCGCTGTGGTGATCTTCTCCTACATAACCAACAACGAACCCTCGGTGGTGCGGGCATCGGTTATGGCCATATGTTTTCTTTTTGCCTTTTACCTGGAAAAGGAAAGAGAAGCAGTCAACATTCTGGCTTTCTCCGCCCTTTTAATCCTGTTATTCTCCCCCCTGAGCCTATTCGACGTTGGTTTTCAACTCTCCTACGCTGCTACCGCGGGAATCCTGCTTCTCATCGTAAATCCCAAAAGCTTGCTTTTTCAGTTAGCTGAAAGATTCAAGGGAGATTTAAAGAATTGGATCATTCTACCATCCTTGGTCTCTTTAGCGGCAACGCTTTCAACCTATCCGATAATCGCATATTATTTTAATCGGATAAGCATCTATACCTTTCTGGCTAATTTGATTATGGTGCCTCTGGTGAGTTTAGCGGTCATCACCGGAAGCGTTACCGTGTTGGCATCCCTTTTAAGCTTTTCCCTCTCGGGTATATTGTCCGCATTCAACTGGCTTTGCTTAAGCTCTACCTTATGGACGGTTAATTTCTTTTCCAATCTTCCCTGTTCAACAGTCATGGTGAATTCCCCGACTTACTTTTTTTTGATCCTTTTTTACCTTTTTGTTTTTCTTAGCCTTGCGGGATGGAAAAACATAACAACCAGAAGAGCTGGATTCTTGGTGCTGTCGGTTCTTTTGTTTTATCTTTTCTTGGAGCTCTTTTTTATTTAAAAAAGCTTTTTTTACTTTCCATAAAATTCCCTCACCTTAAATCAAGTTGCCAGATTCCCTTAGTTTAAGTTTTGTAAAGATTTTCGGTTATTTTCCCGATAAAAAGATGTAGATGGTAAAGCTGAGAAGTCCCGGTGGAACACAGGGATGAATAAAAGATTTCTTACTTTTAACACGGGTAAAAACTGTTGATTTTAGCTGAAGAATTCACAAAAGAAGGTCTAACCGATATGAGCTTCACTGGAAATCTGAAATCTGTCCCCTTTTCTGATCTTTTGCAGCTGGTCTTTACCGGAAAAAAAACAGGGCTTTTGCAACTGAAAAGACAGACCCAAGAAAAAAAAATCTACTTTATAGAAGGGAACATCGTGTTAGCATCTTCTGGAGGCAATCAGGAGGAGCTTCTGGGAAGATCGTTCTTAAAAAAGAGTAGAATTTCGGAAAGCGATTTTGAAAAAGCTTTGTCATTGTATAAAACAAAGAAAAAGAAATTGTCCCAGACGTTTCTGGAATCAGGTAAACTCAATCAGTTTGAGCTGGTTGAGGCCATTAAGCTGCAGATGGAAGAAACGATATATAGCATATTTGGCTGGAGCGAAGGAGAATTTCAATTTTTGGATGGGCGACTTCCTGACAAAGATCAACTGGTAACTGAATTAAACACTATGAATGTGATGATGGAAGGGGCAAGAAGAATAGACGAGCTAACCCAGATTCAAATGAATCTCCCTCCGGACGATGTGGCTTTGAGGATAAATCCCTATCCTCCCATTTTAAATGACCAGACCAGACTGGATAAAATAGAACTTTCCTCAGAAGAGTTGCAGATTCTTCTTCTGGTTGATGGAGAGAAGACTCTTCCGGATATTGTGGAGTCAAGCTCTTTGGGAGAATTCGGCACCTATAACTCCCTGTATCGTCTTTTAACCGATAAGTTCATTCTCATAGGTGAAAGGAAAAAAACCATCCTGCAGAAGAAAAAGGAACAGGAAGTCCTGTTTGATACCATCTATGAGATTTTCGCCACCCCATTTTTTCTGATCGAGGAGGTAATGGAGAGAAAATTGGGTAAAAGCAAGGAGAGGATTTTCGAGCAAAGTTTTGTTTCAAAAAAAGCATTTTACCCGGTTTTAGCTGATCTGATACCGGAGGGGACGTTCAATCGGAAAAACTTCCTTAAAGCTTGTTTTTCCATCCCTAAGGAAACGAGATTGCATCAGATTCTGGACGGATTGGAAGCGCTCCTTTTAACTCATCTGAAAAAGGTAAGTGGATTTTTGGGGGGAAACATAGTAAAAGAAATTATATCTCAGATTAAAAGAAAGACAGCCCCAATATTTGCTCAAAACAGAGAAATGGTGAAAAAATATAGAATCGATCAGGATTTTTACAGGACATTAAGGGAGGTTTATTAAGTTTTAAAAGATTTTTTCAAATTTTTAAGCTAAAGGACAAAGGATTTTGAACACGCTGATTAACATATTGATGGTGATAGTTGTGTGGGGATGTTTTTATCTGGCATCAAGAATTAATTCTTTGCTCAAGGGGGGGGAACTTTCCCCTCCATGGTTTATAATCTCTTTGTCCCTGGGGATATTCAGCCTGGGGCTGATTTTTGATTTTTTTTCGGCAATAAGCGTCACCGCAGGTGGGATCTTAAAACTGGGAGGATTATCCCTTTTCGCAATTGGACTCATATATATAAGAAAAGCCTTGAATTAACCAGCTAATAATGAAAGGAACTGGTGGAAAAAATATTTTTTTTGTCGATATAACAATAAATAACTTAACTCATAAAAAATATGGTAAATACACAAGATCTGGATGAAAGAGTAAGCAAGTGTCAAAAAATTTTGGAGCAAGACCCCGATTCTCAGATTTTCGCTGCTTTATCCGAGGCTCTGAGGAGAAAGGGAGAACTGGATAAAGCAACCACAGTCTGTCAGAAAGGATTTCTCAAGCATCCTGACTACGGTTCTGCTCACCTGGTTATGGCTAAGATAAACTTCGATAAGAAGTTATATTCCGAGGCGGAAAAAGAATTGAATTTAGCTGTTCAGGCCGATGGAAGGACCAGGACCATTGAGCTTTTATTGGCTCAGATACTTCTGAAAAAGGGTGAGGTGAAAGAAGCGAAATCGATTCTGAAGAAACTTAATTCCACCGATCCTCATAATCTTAAAGTCAGACAACTGCTAAAAGATGCCGGTGAGGAGTTAAAAAAACCAAAAAAGAGAGGGAAAGAAAAAGCCAAATTTATTCCACCGCCAATTGCCGATATAGGTAAAAGACCAGAAGAAAAAATCACCCTCTCCTCCGCTTTAGAGGAGCTAATTCTTTTCCCTCAGATAACGAATGCCCTGGTGGTTGGAACAGACGGTCTGGTAGCTCAGGTAAGGTCAAAGGAAAAGGAGGATGAGGTTATTGGACCCTCCTCCTCATACATCTTCTCTTCCATACAAAAGGAACTTCCCCGGATCGATTTCGGCGATCCCTTACAAATAACAGTTGAGAGCAAGAATTACCTTTTGTGGATAATAAAACTCAAAAGTAGTCTTTTGATCCTGAGATGCAAAGAAAAGATAAATTTCGGATATCTGAAGATGAGAATAAACAGGCTTTTGGAAAAAATAGAATTGGAGTAAAAAATGACGTTCTCCCATACTAAGGAATTAAGACAGCTGATTCTTTTAGGCTTTTTTTTAGCGATTGCCCCCCTGGTATTTTTTCCCAAGGACCTGGGAATAAAGATGGCGCTTTCCCCAATATTCGCCTTCGCCATTGAGCTGGTCTGGTACTTTTTGATTTTATCCTTGCTCTTTCCATCCCTCCCTTTCTCATGGGTAGCTGGTTATGGTTTCTTGGTACTGGTATTAAGATTGACCCTGGGGCTTTTGTTCGGTCTTTTTCTTGTGATTATGTTTCCCCTGGAGCTGAAAAAAGCTTTCGGTTTTGGAGTCTTCAATTATTTTCCAGCTTTCGCATTTCAGGTTTTTCTTTTGCCCTTCATGGTCAAACACTCCTTAGGAGAAATGCTCATAAAACTCTGGATTGAAAAAAAACAAAAACCTGGTTTTTCTGAAAAGACAGAAGAGGTAAGTTACCTGCCCAAAAGAAAAGTGAAAGCCCAGGATATTGTGGAGGAGGTCCCAGTGCGAAAGGAAAAAGAAGTATCCCTGGAGGTATCCATGGAAGATGCGATAAACTACCTGCGGGAGTACCCTGGGGTTGAGGGAGTGCTTCTGGTGGATTCCGATGGGTTGGTTGTGGTGAAAAATCTCAAATCCGGTGGTCAAGACGAGGACAAATTGGCACCCTTTGGAGTAAACTTCAAAAAGGTCAATACTCAGCTGCTTAAAAAACTAAACGAGGAAAAGATAGAGAAAATCCAGATACTGTCGGATAAGTTATGGATCAACCTTACCACCATCGGAAATTTCTGTCTTCTAACCTTAGCTGACCGCCATACCGATGAGCTTTTGAACATAAGAATATCCAAGGCTTCCGAGAGCATAAAAAAATACTTAGAACAAAGATATGGTCAGAAGATCTTATCATCCGAGGAGGAAGAATATGTATCAAATCTTAGAGGAGCTTAACAAAACCACCGGGGTAACCGGCAGTCTCCTGGTAGGGGATGACGGCATCATCATCGCCGCTGATCTGGATACCCGTTTCCACGATGAGACCGTTGGGGCAATAGCAGCTTCGATAACCTCGACTGTTGACAAATCCTTAGAGAAGCTCAAAAACCCGCATTTCAAGCAGGTGACCATCGAGGCGCATAAGGGAAAACTCTTCATGGCAGACGTGGGAATAGGTATACTGGTGGTAACTGCCGAGCCAACGGTGAACATCGGTCTGGTGAGGCTGGAGATAAAAAACGCAGCCGACAAAATAAAAGCCAAAGAATCGTTATAATCAGAGGAAAATGGTATCTATAAATTACGCTTTTAAAGAGATCTCCTGTAAGATCGTCTACTACGGACCGGGATTGAGTGGCAAGACCACCAACCTGCAATATGTCCACAGGAAAATCCCGAAAAGCTCCAAAGGGGAATTGATCTCCCTGGCAACTGATGCGGACCGAACCCTGTATTTCGATTTTTTACCTTTGAACTTGGGGGAAATCCACGGTTTTGCTACCAAATTCCAGCTCTACACCGTGCCGGGTCAGGTCTTTTACAACGCCACCCGGAAATTGGTTTTGAGAGGGGTGGATGGGTTGGTATTCGTGGCTGATTCGCAGAGATCAAAGACCGACGAGAATATCGAGAGCTTGAATAACCTGATAGAGAACTTAAAGGAATACGGGTATGTGCTGGAGGATTTACCCATGGTATTCCAATACAATAAAAGAGACCTTCCGGATGTCTCTGAAATCGAAGAACTGGAGAAAGCTTTAAATCCCCGTAAGCTCACCTATTTTGGAGCCGTAGCCATAAAGGGGGACGGTGTTTTTGACACCCTGAAATGCGTAACCAAAAAGGTGCTGGATAAAGCTAAAGGAAAAACCCCGATCACCAGAAAGGAAAAAATCTATCCTGAGATGGTTGAGAAGAAAAAGGAATTAAAAACCTTTGAGGAAAAAGAAAAAGTCCCCATAACGGTAGGATTTGAAAAAGCTGAGGCCTATAAGGAATACCAGCCTAAATCGGATAAGGCAGTGGTAATGGAGGCTTCACCCAAAAGGGAAACTCAGGTTCAACAGATGAATATAGAAAAACCAAAAGAAAAAACAAAAAAGCTGGCAAAGAGTATTCCCGAAGATAAAAAGCCCTCTTTCGAGAGGGAGAAAATCATAGTGGCGAAAGTCGAAAAGACCGGGAAGTTTTCTTTTTTACGCTGGATAAAAAATATTCTCAATATATAGGGAGGGAAAAAAATTGAGCGATGACAGACTCATAATTTACGAGGAGCAGATCGATAAGATCAACCAGGCTCTTCAGAAGCTGATCAAAGGTGCGGAGGCAAAATGTGCTCTTCTGGTTGACAAGGATGGATATCTGATAACCAGACAGGGTTTCACCCATACCCTGGATACCACTGCTTTGGCTGCGCTTCTGGCAGGAAGCTTCGCTTCCACCAAGGAAATCGCCAGGCTGGTTGGTGAACCGGAGTTTTCGGTTCTTTTCCATCAAGGGAAAAGAGATCACATTCATCTAACCCTGGTAGGTGAAAGGACCATACTGGCTGTGATCTTCGACGACCGCACCACCATCGGCATGGTCAGGCTTTACGCCAAGGAGATTGGGGAAAGCATAGTCTCGATTCTGTCTCTGACCAAGGAATCCAAAGAAGAGGAAAACCTGAGTCTGGGATCTGAGTTCACCCAATCAGCTGAAAACAAACTGGACGACATCTTCAAAGACTAAAAAAGGTTAAAATGTCCGCTGAACTTGGGAAGATGCTGGTCAAGGCTGGCAAGATTACAGAGGACCAGCTCAACAAGGCTACAGAACTTCAAAAAAAAACAAAATCCAAGCTTGGTGATTTATTAGTTGAAATAGGTGCCATAGGAGATGAAGAGGAGCTCTTAGAATTCGTCGGAAAACAGCTCAAGATTGGAACCCTTCGCCTCTCCGATATAGAGCTTAATCCCGAGGTGGTCAAAACCATTCCGGTAGACATAGCCAGAAAATTCAACGTGATCCCCATCACCAAACTGGGAAAAACCTTGGTGGTGGCTATATCCGATCCCAATAACATCTACGTTCTGGACGCAATCAAGTTCATAACCGGGTGCAGTATCCAGCCGGTTATCAGCCCGGAAAAAGCCATCCAGAAGGCAATCGATGCCTATTATCAGGATAACACTGGAATAAATGAGATTCTAAAAGGTTTGGAGGATAGCGAACTTGAGGTTATCGAACAGACCGAGGATCTCCCCTCCGAACAGGACCTTCAATCTCAGGTTCAGGACAAGCCCCTGGTCAGATTGGTCGATGGAATCATAACCGATGCGATCAGAAGGGGGGCATCCGACATTCACATAGAATGCTATGAAAAAAGAATCAGGGTGCGCTACAGAATAGACGGAATCCTCAACGAGATGGCTCCCCTCCCCTTTAAATACCGGGCTGCCATCGTATCCAGGGTAAAAATCATGGCTGATCTGGATATATCCGAAAGAAGGCTTCCCCAGGACGGGAGGATCAAGATCAAGATAGGAGAAAGAACGATTGACTTAAGGCTTTCGGTTCTTCCCACCATATACGGAGAGAAAGTGGTAATGAGAATACTTGACCCCCAGAGCCTGATGGTCGATCTGACCAAGTTAGGTTTTCCGGAAAGGGGCCTGGTGGAATTCACCCGAGCGATAAACCTCCCCTATGGAATGGTTCTGGTAACCGGACCGACCGGAAGCGGCAAAACCACAACACTGTATTCGGCATTGAAGCAGTTAAATAATGCCGACGTTAATATCCTGACCGCTGAGGATCCGGTGGAGTTTAACTTCGACGGGATAAATCAGGTTCAGATAAAGTCGGATATCGGGCTCACCTTCGCTGCCTCATTAAGGTCTTTTTTACGTCAGGACCCCGACATAGTAATGGTCGGGGAGATAAGGGATGAGGAGACTGCCGAGATAGCCATCCGGGCAGCTCTAACCGGACATCTGGTCTTCTCTACCCTTCATACCAACGATGCTCCCAGCACCATCAACCGGTTGATTGACATGGGAGTCCCCGGTTATCTGGTCGCATCAGCAGTCAGGCTGATCATGGCTCAAAGGATAATCCGCAGAATC
>LJUW01000070.1 GCA_001304315.1 candidate division Zixibacteria bacterium SM23_73_2
TTTCGAGTTCTCTTCTGGCTTCTTTTTTCTTGCCCGTCTCCAGGTAGAGAAGACCAAGATTTCCGTACGCTTCGGCATAATGCGGCTTTAGCCTTATGGCTTCCTGGTATTCTTTTTCAGCCTCAGCGAATCTTTTCAAATCAAAAAGCAGTATGCCCAGATTGTAGTGAGCCCTGGCATCATCCGGGCTAATTCTAATGGCTTCCTTGTATTCTTTTTCAGCTTCAGGGAATCTTTTCAAATCAGAAAGTAGATTACCCAAGCTGTAGTGAGTGCCGGCAACGTCCGGGTCAATTCTTAAGGCTTCTTTGTATGCTTTTTCAGCCTCATCCAATCTTTTCATATTATAAAGCAGAGTGCCCAGATTGTTGTGAGCTGTAGCATAATCCGGCTTAATTTTTATAGCTTCTTTGAATAGTTCTTCAGCTTCAGAGTATCTTTTCAATTCAACAAGCAGAAGACCCAGATTGCTATAGTTGCGCATATCCTGGGGATATTCCTTGATCGCATCTTTAAATACAAACTCCGCCTCATTACCATATCCTGCCATTCTCAAGACTCTGGCTATCTTATAAGCGTTATACTGGGTAAAATCCTGAGGATGGGGATCGTGAAGCTGCACCAACTTATAGTGCTCAACCGATCTTCTCTCATCCACGTGGAGCAATATCCAGGGGATCAAATGAAAAAAGGAGACCAAGACCAAAATAAGACCATAGTTTTTAAAGCCCCTCCACTCCGTGGCTTTGCTTATAAACATGATTGCTCCCAGGGGGACAAAGAACATTCCGGGAAAAGACCTCAGGTCCCAGTCAGCAGATCCCAATAGTGAATTGAAAACGAAGACAAAAACCACGGAGAAGATTGCTCCCGAAAGGAAAAAGATGGTGATCTTATCCTTGGATTTGAAAGAGTCTTTTATGAAAAAGAGAAATAAGATTATCCCCACCGGAGAAATTAAAAGGAGTTGATTGAAAAACTCTGTAAAATGATCCCAGCAGAACATAGTGAACTCATACTCCGGGGTTGGAAACAATGGCAGTATTATCATCTTTTTGTGGAACTCCGAGGTAAAGGTGAAAACCTGATAAGCCTTTAAGATCATAACCAGGACCAAGGAAATCAAAGACCAAAGGTGAGAGGATTTTAAAAGATATTTTCCCCCGGGCTTTTTATCCTGCCATAAAAGATAAAGAAAAGATGGAACAAAGACCAAGCCAAAAACATGGAACAGCGAGGTGAGAATTAAAGCTCCCAAAGGCAAAAGGAAGCTGATCTTTCCCTTGAGATAGAGAACCGAAAGAAAAATAAAGGTTACTAAAGCTAAGGTAAAAATGGTATAGGCCTCCACGTATCCAAAGAAAAGCTCTAAGGAAGCCAGAGAGAAGATCAAACTTCCTACAAACACCTTTTCAAAATTGTTTTTCCCCAAAAGGTCTGAAAGGCAAAGCACAACCAACACAAACAGCCCCCCGCAGAGAACGCTTATACTCGCATAGGTGAGTGCGGGACTCCACCAATCTATCCTCGGCGACAAAAAATAAAAAAGCTGTAGGTGAACAAGATCGTTCAGCCACTCCGCCATCCCCAGTCTCCCTAGAGGTAAAACCTTCAACTTCAGATAACCGTCTCCGAAAAGATAAAGTCTGGTCCGCAAAAACCAGAAGATAAAAAGAGAAAAAAAACTTGCCCCACCGAAGATCAAGTGTCTGTTGAAATTAGACAAAAAACGTCCGATCCAACCGAATGTTCTCTGAAACAAAGAGAGCCAGATCTGGTTTACTTTAGGAATAAAGACAGAGAGGATCAAAAGGGTAAAAATTAAAGCTAAGTAAAAAGGGTAGAAATAGAGATGATGAATACCCCATAGCTTGCTTGGGAAAAGATATCCGGACAAAAGGTGAAAGATCACCACCAGAAATAGAAAGGGGATTATAATATATTTGAACAGAGTCTCTTTCTTGTCTTCGCTTTTGTGATTTTTATCCATTCCGCAGTATCAGATCTATTTACTTTCCATTAAAATGCCTTAAAAAACCGCATAAGTCAAGGGGATTTCGCTTTACTTCTCGACAGCTTAAGGGCATGACACCAACTAAGACGGATTTCTTTTTAATCAGTACACATATTTTGCCAAGCTGGTTGTCTGATATAACCTGTTATCGGTTTCACAGGCAATCAAATCCTTGAGAATAAATGGTTGGGTTTTTGAGAAGTAAAAGGGAAAAGATATATAATAAAAAGGAGCAGGATGGATTTATGTAAATTATGCAAGGTGTCAGACAAAAAAAATGCCATCCTGCTCCAAAAATTGAACGCTTTATTGAAGCGGATATTTGATATACAAGACCAGTATCAAAATGTGATGTTTCGATCTGGAAACAGTTTGAACGAAAGGGGAGAAGTGAGAAAATGCTGATTTTCAAGTAAGGTAAGAGTTGGTATATTGACTATTCTTTAAAGGGAAAAGGATAAGAAAATCTTTGGCAGGTAAAAAAAACATTGAGCTATATATTAGGAGAAGAATTTAGTTCGAGATATGATTCTATTCTGGATAAACTAAAGGCAGATGGGAATCTGTTCTGAACCAAGAAATGTTATTCATCTTTGAGATTTTATTAAAAAGCATGGGAATTTTTTTAGCTCATGCTAATAAGCCCACAACCTTAAACAAATTATACCCCAATATCCAAGAAAAATTGTCATTCCGAAACAGGTAAGTGAGAGTATGACCGCATATATTCTTGCTGTGTTTTTAACCGGTCTAAAAAAACTTCTGTATGAAGTAAAAAGGCTCAAAACCGACAGCCCGGCAAATATCAAAGTGGAAATGAAAAAGACAACGTTGCGAACCGTCATCTGGCCAAATTCAAGTAAGGTCTGGTCAGCGACTATCATAATCCCCAGCAAAAGCGAAAGAACAGCTAAAAGAGGCACTGTTCTCATCCTCAAATACTTTGATCGGACATCTACCTTCCTTCTTCTTTTGAAAAGATGAAGGGGAATCCAGAAGACTGCATAGGCAACTGAAGAAAGCATGATAATCATAGCTCCTAAAAATAAATTTGGATATACTAAGGATTTCCAGCCAGCGGTCTTTTCGTAATACGAGCCCCTGGTGGCATATACCATCCTGCCATCAGGAGTCCGGGTAAAAACCCTCGAGGCTTCAGGTTCATCTGGTTTTCTGAAAAGGTTCTCAGAAACAGGAATCAAGGGTTTTTTGTCACCCATGAAATCCTTTTGATAGAGCGTATCATTCTCAAAAAGTATCTTAGTTCCGGCAAACAATATTTCCATAAAAGCAAAAAGCTTCATCCTGGGGCTGCGAGGTTCATAATACCCGCAGTAAGCTCTAAGCTGTTTTTCCGGGACCTGTGTTGAGGGAAAGGAGGTGGTATCTACCTCACAAACCGAAAAGCTCTCGACCTCATCGATTATATCATCATAGATTATCCGACCGAACTGGTTGAGCAATACAACCCAGCCCAGTCCACAATCATGGTTATAGGCGTACTCAGCATAAAAACCGGGAACCAGCCCGCCGTGCCCATACCCTTTCAGACCATGCACCAACCTGGTCGTCACTCCAAAACTGTAGCCTGCCTTAAGTCCCGCTTTTGCCGCAAGGGTAGTAGTAGGTTTTCCCGCTCTATCTAGTAATTCACTGCTCAGTATTTGTTTTTCACCCACCCTACCCCGGTTAAGTAAAAACTGCACAAACAGAGCCATTTCTTTAACCGACGAGTTCATCGCGCCTGCTGGCTCGTCATAATCGTACCAATAGGGAAGCGGTTTGTTGTTCTTTCCGTAACCCAAAGAAAGCAGCTGCTTACTCTCATTAGCCCTGCCAATGGTTGAAGTCCTCATACCTATTGGATCCAGGACAGTCTGTTTTATATAATCTTCGTATTTCTGCCCGCAGACCTTCTGCATAACATATCCTGCCAGGGTATAACCAGGGCTGGAGTAACTAACGCGTGTTCCCGGCTGCCAGCGTACCCTGCGCAGATCAGCTTTTATCTCCAGGGCACGCTTTAAAGAAATCACCGGACCCTCGAAGTAAAACCAATTAAGATGCGAGTCATCGAATCCAGCTGTATGTTCAAGTAAATGAACCACCCTGACCGGATGGGTATCCTGCCAGGGATTGCGTATCTCGATCTCAGGGGCGATATCCCTCACCGGGGTATTGAGATCGATCTTATCCTCCTGGATGAGCTTAAGGAAACCCAATCCCAAAAAGCTTTTGGTGCAGGAACCGATGCGAAAATGCGTATTTTCCGTAACTGGCTCACCGGTCTTTAGATTGGCAAAGCCATAAGTCCCTATCCATATCGAATCTTTGGATACTATGGCAAAAGCACCCCCTGGAATCGAACGTTCCTTCATCAAACTGTCAAAATTTGCTCTTAACTTTTCTATGGACTGGGAAATTGATAAACCCGTTTTCACATTATCAGTTGCTTGCGAGCTCACCGATGTACAAATTAAAAAAAGGGTAGAAAATACTATGATCTTTAAAAAAACTTTTAGTGACATAAATACCCTCATGTTTTTTAGTTACTATTTCAATTGCTTTACAATGAATAGACAGATCGGCACCTGAAAATGTTTCAGCAAAGCATTAAAAAAAGGATCAGTGAAAGTACTAACGCTTTCAAAGTATTAATTTTGGTATATAAACAATACTGTCATTCTGGTATAATAATAATCAAACAGAGTAGAAATCTCAACCAATTGTGGAACTCTCCAGACATTGAATAACAGAAGATTAGCTTTTCCTGGATAGAAATTTGAAACTTTAGAGCTCTAAAAACATATAATTGTATAAGCAAACGGGAGGTTTTTATGAGGATTAACTCTTATATCAAAAAAGGCGTGGTTGTTCTGGAACCTTCGGGAAAAGTTCTACCCGGACCAGATGTGGAATCTCTGGATGAAAAGCTTTTCGCTCTATTAGGAAAAGAAAAGAAAAAGGTGATAATCAATCTGGGAAAAACCGATTGGATTGGCTCCCCGGCAATTAGCGTTCTACTTTACCATCATTCCAGGTTCAGAGAGAAAGGTGGCGAACTTAAATTGGCTAACCTCACCCAGCATATCCGGGAGATCATCGTCATAACCAAACTGACCCTGGTATTTGACGTATATGATAGCCTGAATGAAGCTCTGGAAAGCTTTGTTGAAAATCTGCCCACACAAAAAGAGACTGCTCTCAAAATCCTGACCAGCGATCCCTCAAGCTAAAAAAAATAAAGTAATAACCTGAAGAATCCACAAATAAAATCGAGAGTCAAGGTCCATCCTCTCCACTGATTTAAAGTAATAAGTAAACAGAGGCCAATCTGAAATGTTGCTCTCCCCTTATCTCTGTTGATGCAGGAATTGTAGTCAATACCCGTTCGGGGATTTCCTTCACCGAAACTGTGGTTAGGGAATTCCAATTCCCCAACCAACACAGAATTTTTTAATCATTATTTTCCTTTGACAACAGTGAAACATCTATGTATTTTTATAAGTAAATTAAAATAAAACCTATACGGAGGTGTTTAAGATGCAAAAAAAGTCAAATTCTAAGATTTTAAGTTTATGGGGACTTTTTGACAAAACTGAATGGATAAACAATAAGGTGCTAATCTCAGTCCTATTATTAGTTCTCTTTATAGCTTCACCCCTCTATGCTCAGGATACCCTCTATATTCCCGATATCGAAACCTTCATGCAGATAGGTTATGCCTCAAATCCCCAGATAACCAAAGATGGCAAAATCCTTTTCTTTGAAACAGGATTTACCGGGGTGGATCAGCTGTACCGTCTTGATTCATCCGGCTGGCCCTATCAATTGACTTTTCTGCCTGACGGGATTGATTTCTTCTCCATTTCCCCTGACGGGAAAAAAGCCATAGTTGGTGCAGCAAAGGGCGGAGACGAGCAGGCACAACTTTATCTGGTGGATACCGAAACCGGACAAACCAAAGCTCTCACCAAAAAAACCGAAGTGCGTCACGGCTCGCCCGAATGGTCTCCGGATAACCAGAAGATATACTTCTACAACAACCAGACCAATCTCAAAGATTTTCATATCTTCTCTTTAGATTTAGAAACTAAAAAACAAGAGAAGATTTTTGAGTATCATGGCTGGAACTCAATAGCTGATGTTTCCTTTGATGGAAGATATCTTTTAATTTACCATTATCCCTCCAATATCAACAACGATATCTATCTCGTTGACCTTACTACCCTAAAATCGGAGAACATCACCCCTCACCAAGGGGATTACTTATTCCAATACTCTCGTTTTTCAGGGGATGGCAAAACTGTATACCTGGCATCCAATATGAACGAAGATGGAATTATGAGATTAGCCCAAATAGATCTTGATACAAAAGAACTTACCTTCTGGGATGAGGAATCAAACTGGGAAACAGAGATGCTTTCCATCTCCCCTGATAGAAGATATTTGGCCTGGATTATCAACGAAGAGGGATACAGTGAGCTCAAAATCTCTGATCTTGAAAGTAAAATTGAAATCCCAACTCCAGATTTGAAAGGGAGGATTTTCGAGATCTTCTTCTCAGACCAAAGTTCTATAGCCTTCTCTTTCAGCAGCCCTACTAAAACCACCGACATCTGGATCTGGGATTGGAAAAAGCAGGAACTTCGTAAAGTAACCCATTCGGTAATGGCAGGAATAGATCCTTCCCTTTTCGCCGAACCCACCTTAATCAAATACAAAAGCTTTGATGGTCTGGAGATTCCCGCGTTTCTCTACCTTCCTCCCAGCTATCAGGGAAAACCCATTCCTTTTATATTGCATATTCACGGTGGACCCGAATCTCAGTATCGACCTGGATTTATAAGGCATTTTCAGTACCTCCTTCTGAATGGATACGGCGTTCTTGCTCCTAACATCCGTGGGAGTTCAGGATACGGCAGGGAATATACGCTTATGGACAACTACAAAAAGAGATTGGACTCGATAAAGGACATAGCTGAGGGTGCCAGATGGCTTTTTGAAAATGTATATACCTCAAAGGAACAGTTAGCCATAAAAGGAGCAAGCTACGGAGGATATGCAGTAATGGGAGCTTTGACCGAGCATCCCGATCTTTTCGCTGCGGGAATCGAGGAGATAGGTATCGTAAATTTTGTGACCTTTCTTGAAAACACCAAAGCATACCGGAGAAAGCTCCGGGAATCGGAGTATGGTCCCTTAACTGACAGGGAATTCTTAAAAAGCATCTCCCCTATTCACAAGGTAGACAAAATCAAAGCCTCCCTTCTGGTGATTCATGGAGAGAACGATCCCCGGGTACCTGTGGGAGAAGCCCGGCAGGTGATCGAGGCGGTAAGAGCTCAAGGGGGTGAGGTGGACAGCCTGATCTTTCCCGATGAGGGTCACGGGATAGCAAAGTTGTCAAATAGATTAGTATCTTATCGCAAGATGGTAGATTTTCTGGATAAGAATTTGAAGAAAGATTGAAGTTTTTTGTCAGATATCTTCAATACAGTATTATACAAATAGATTAAATCTATAACCGAGTAACATTTTACTCCAAAGAGCTATGCTATATCCAGGTTTCGGAAGTTGAGACCTTATGCAGTGGGGGAATTACATTTCAGAGCTTTTCTCTTTGAATCTGCTTTTAACTTTATAGGCAATGAAATAGTAAAGAAGCAAACCCAGCCCTGCAAATAAAAACATCGCACCTATGGTGACCTCTTCGGCCAAATCCTCAGGAACTATCTGGCCTACGAAAATGGCAAGTCCAATGCCGATTAAAATCATTCCCCATTTCAATGACGAGAGAATCTGAACATCAACTCCATCCTTATAAAGGTATTTGACATTTTCGTCCAGCATCCCTTTGTCAATTAATTTCGATCTGATTCTGTGATCCACCACGATTTTAAAAATAAAGGCTATCATGATAAACAAACCGATCAGGGGTATTACTTCCCATACGCTATTCATTGTTTCTCCTTATGTTTTAAGTTTTCTCTTTCATATAAGTCAGTTTTCACCTAAATTAGACAGACTAGTTCCAGAAATGTTTCACTGATCCTGAAAAAATTGCAACATTTTTGTTGTTCTTAGTGTCTTTATTAATAGAAAGAGAATATGACAAATACCAGATCTCTTATCCAGAGGATACTGGCTGGAAACAAGAAAGCATTCCAAACCCTGATCGAAGAAAACCAGCGATTGGTGAGTTATATGGTGTTCAGAATGGTCGTTAATAAGGCGGATCGAGAAGACCTTTGTCAGGACGTGTTTTTAAAAGTGTATCAAAATTTATCTAAATTCAATTTTGAATCGAAATTCTCAACCTGGATTGCAAAAATTACCTATAACACCTGTCTCGATTTTCTTGAAAAAGAAAAGACCCGCTGTTTGAAGGCTCATACCTTAAAGCTCCAGTCACATAGTGAACTCTCAGAAGATTACCTCCCCCCTGACCAGTATACTGAGAAGAAGGATATTTCCCTTCGCTTGAAATCAGAAATTGACAAGATGTCGGTCCATTTTAGAACCATACTAACACTTTATCATCTCCAGGAGATGAGTTATGTTGAAATCTCAGAAGTTATGCAGATTCCTGAGGGCACGGTTAAAAGCTACCTTTTTCGGGCAAGAAAACTTTTAAAACAGAAGCTGATGGTCAAATATCAGAAGGAGGGTTTGTGGCATTAAGACATCTAACCGATGAGCAGATCCAGGATTTTTTGGATGGTAATCTTTCCTTAACAAATAAATCGGCTCAAAAACATCTTGAGACCTGCGAGCTTTGTCAGGAAGCCCTGGAGGAGTATAAGAAATTACATTTAGAACTCAAAAAAGAACCTGGTTTTAAACTTCCAAAGAGGTTTGCTGCAGATGTTATATCAAAGCTCCCCCAAGCACCTAAATTGAAATCTCATAAAAATTACGCCGAAATTCTTTTGGTAATTTTGGGGATCCTTGCTGGCTTAAGCGCGATACTTTATTTTATTAATTGGGACCCAATAGTCAAAACGATAACTTATATTCCCTTACTACAATTTGAATTCCTCTTTGACTTATGGATATCTGCGGGAACCATTCTAACAAATCTGAAAATAAATATCGACCTGCTTTTGTTATCAGGATTGACTTTGTTGGTTATCAGCATTCTGGACTATATGGTATCTCATTATAGGTATAGATCGATTTCTCCTTTCAGGTAAGCAGAAAATTCGCAAGAGAACTCAAGATGTTGGTTATTTTTTGAATCTCCTAACTAAGTAAATTAAATTTCTTTACGAATCAGTCTTTTAATTAATCCGTAAATTCCGGGCAACGAATATATTTCAGTTACCCAAACCAGACCTGCGCTTACCCGGGTGGATCACGATTATGAGATGAGCCGGTCCAGCTTCTGCTTCAAGGGATTCAGGGGCAAAAGCCCGATTATCATATCCACCGGTTTTCCGTTGCGGAACAAAATCACGGTGGGAATGCTTCTAATCCCATACTTTTGAGCTACCTTTGGATTTTGTTCCACGTTTAATTTAAAGATCTTAATCCTTCCATCATAATCCGGCCCAACCTCATCCAGAAGCCCTCCCATAACCTGGCAGGGGGGACAACGGGGGGACCAGAAATCGACAACAGCAGGAATCTCGGATTGAAGCACCTCCGATTGGAAATCTTCATCGGTCACCGTAACGGGTTTGCCCGGCTTTGGTTTTCGGTTAAATAAATTACTAAAAAATCCCATGTCACTTTTAATGAATAATCTTGAAATTAAAACTATACGTATAAATCTAATTTATATTACCAGAGCAAAAGTAAAAGCTCTTTCAAATCTTTTTAAGATAAAAATCAAGATATCTTTCTCCCTTGGGGGTGATCCGGTAATAGGTATGATTGCGATGTTTGATCCATTTGTTATCCACGATATTCTTACGATACTGTACCATCACCTTGGCAACCCTTTCCAGAAGTTTCAGATCTTTAAGTTTTTTGTGATGTTCGAACATCTCCTCAGGTCTGACTTTCAAAATCTTTGCCACCATCAAGGAGTAATCGATTCCCAGTGTCTGGTGGTGCTTTAAGATTTTAAAATCAAGCCCCTCCAAAAAAGAAAAATCCTCTCCTACCTCCAATTCGCTTTCTTTTTCATCCAGTATCTCGTTCCAGGACAGAGCCACCAGGCGTTCGAACTCAGTTTTTTTTAACTCCCGGCATCCGGATTTGTGCACCACGATCACGTTTTTAAGACTTGAGTATCCGGTTATCGAATCTTTCGGTGATTCAGGAGAACAGCATTTAGCTAAGACGTAACCTTTCTTTAATTTTTTATCATCATTTGACATCGCAAAAATCCCCTACTTAAAATAAGATAGTCAATGTTTTAGCCCTGTCAAGTCATATTCTAAAGAGCTATCAAAACTAAAAAATCCTTCCTTTTACTTTTAATTCAAAACGCAGCAAGCAGCCATAAGAAAATATTTTATTTTCGTAATGGCTCCCAAAATGCAAGGAATTTGTTTTTAACCTTATATAAATCAAAAACTTATCCATCGTAAATTTTTATTCAATCACAAGACAATTAAATACCGTAAATAATTGATAAAAAGCAGTAAGACTCCCTCGAAGGTGTGGCTTTGATTTGGTTTAATTCCCTCCAACAAGGAGGTGTTAGATAACTGCAGAAATTAATCCGAGAAAGTGGGAGAAAAACTAAATTTTAACCTTCACCTAATTGAGGAGGTGATGTGAAAAAAATCAATTTCTTGCCAGAATGAGAGAGATTTTGCTGGCAGGAGTTGATCGAGGAAAGGGGAGTAGAATTCATCTGAATCTTTGGCCAGGATTCAGATTAACCAAAAACCAAGTACTTGGAGGTAAATATGAAAAAACAGCCGATCCTATTATTCTTTCTTTTGGTAGCTTTTTTGGCCTGTTCTGTACTGGCAGCCCCCAATGAAATGGCGATTAATCCCAAACTATCCAAAACGAGCGATATTTTGACCGTTCCCATCCATTTCAACAACAGCCAATCGATGTCCGGCATCGCTTTGTTCTTAAAGATTACAGATTTGAGACTTACCAGCTCAGTTGAAGAAGCATTCGACCAATCACGGGTAAAAGATTTCAGTTTCAAAGTGGTTTATGATGTCAAGGATCAAAACGTTATCTCCATCGGAGCTCTTGCCATAGGTTCCAGTGATAAACCGGTTGAAGCCGGATCCGGACTTTTAGCCACTTTGAAGTTCAAGGTTACCGGTCCCAATCCCCAAGTTGAACAGACGACTTTAAAGCTCAGTGATGGAAATGTCAGCCAGATGCAGATGGTAAACGACAAAGCGGAGAATATGCCGGTGGAATTCAAATTCGGAGAAACAGAAGAGACGGATGGAGCAGCCCTGCCCAAGGAATTCGCTCTGCTGGGTAACTATCCCAATCCATTCAACCCGAGCACCACTGTCGCCTTCGCCCTGCCGGAAAGAGCTGCAGTGAGCTTGAAAATCTACAACATCGCCGGTCAGCTGGTCTGGCGATAATCTGGAACAGTCAGAATAAACACGGAGATACCGTGGCTTCCGGTATTTACTTTTATAAACTGGATGCGGGCAAGAACAGCGCCACTAACAAGATGGTTCTGGTGAAGTAAAACCTTAAAAGAATCTGCTTCAACCCTACTCCAACCCCCGGGGGATTTCTACCAATTCCCTAGGGGTTCTTTTTTTAATTCCTTTAACGGAGAATAAAAACAGATTAATAAATTTTTCATAACTCAAGATTTTAAGTGATATAATCAGACTATCAAAAGCTTCTTTTGACTATGTCAGAGAAAACAAATTATGGATGGACTTTATCTGAGATAAAAAGAAACAATTCTGTCAATGCTGCTCTGGAATAGCTCTGAACGATTTTTTAATCTGTCATTGCCAGCCCCAAGGGCATGGCAATCCCAAAGACTATTATATTGTCCAGATAAAGACAAAACTTCCCCCAGTACAACATTAGGCTGTGTGAAAATTACGTTTCGAAGTGGTAGGCGCAACCTTTAGGTTGCGTTGGTCGTTGAAATTCAATACTCCACTTTCGCAGGCTAAAGCCTGCGGCTACAAAAAGTGAGATTTTCACACAATCTGACGTATTCTTAACAAAAATTTAAGATACCTCTATATGATTTAAAAAAATTAGCTTCAAGATAAATCAACGAACCAGATAACAGAGCCAGGCAGCCACAAAGGCGCAGTAGTTTCCGATGGCATAACCTATCAGAGCCATAAGGATGCTAACCGGAACCAAGAATTCATTGTGATAAGCAGCCACCACCGGGGCTGAGGCTGCTCCCCCTATGTTGGCAGCGCTGGCAATGGCAGCGGTATGCACGTCCACCCTGAAGAGTTTCGCCCCTAAAAGGCAAAATGCTCCGTGAATGAATATCCACAAGAAAGCCCCTCCCACAAACCATACCGCCATCTGAGCCAGGCCTGCCACCTCCGCTCTGGCTCCCATATTGGCCACGAAAAGATACACTAAAGCCATTGCCAGAGCATGGCTTCCCGGAATCCTTTTGGCAGGGGTAAAGGAGAAAGAGATACCAATGGTGGTTACCAGAAGGATCCTCCAGGTCCCCGCAGTTAAAACCGGTGGGATTTTAGGCAGAAAATCTGAGAGGTATGAGGAAATCCAGGCATTTAAAAGACCCAAAAACAAAAGATAGAGGATGTGGCGCATCTCCATCTTCCCCTTATCCACGCTCATAGCCTTAGCTTCCACCTCCATCTGCTTGAGCCTCTGGTCACTCACCCCGGTGAATTTGTGAAACCATTTGGCTAAGTTTTTCGATCCGAGCATGATCGGCAGCCAGACGATGTAAACTAAATTATCAGCCAGAACCGCCAGCCCGAAATCCCTACCGGAAGTCTTAAGCCCCTCGCTCACTGCAGCCATGTTTCCGGTTCCCCCGATCCAGCTTCCAGCCAGAGCCCCGAATCCTTTCCAGGTCTCAGGTCCCAGTCCTCCCTTAACCAGAAAGTAGGCTACGGGAGCTCCGATGATAACTCCCAGGGTGCCAAAAAACATCACGAATATCCCCTTGCCCATGGTTTTGAAAGCCCGCCTGACATCCACATCCAGAAGCATCACCGTCAAAAACAAAGGCAATATCACGTCCCCCATCCACCCGTAGACCTCTGATTTACCAGCGATTACTCCGGTATTGGAGAAAATCAGAGGAATCGAATAGATGAAAAGAAGTGGAGGGAAATAATTAAAAAGTTTCCATTTGGTTTGTTTTTCAAGGAAAAAGAAAAACGCTGCCACCCCGCTTAAAATTGCCAAGATCCCCACCGGATCGGTTATAAAGGCTTCGTTCACTGAATATCTCCTGACTTTCTGCTTTATATACTTACAAACAGCTTTTTCTGGATATAATAAAAATCCTTGTGGAAATCAAGAACAATTCGAAAAATATTACAAGTTCTTTTTTTAGGGTCGTTGCTTAATCCCATCGTGTCATTCTGATCCCCGCTAAAAGCGGGGGAAGAATCTCATTTGCTAAGCACTCTTTGAATTTCCTGCGAAATAAAAAACCCTTCAATTCGCTTCCCGGCCTGACCGCCAGGGATAGGCAAGGTGACATTTGTAGACTTCGGTAACAACCACTTTTCTGTTGTTGCCGAATTTAAAATTCGATAAATTGATCTGTGCTGTCGGGAGTTACCTCCCGACAGAAGGTGGTGTCAGGAGGAAACTCCTGACACCACTTACAATCCCTTTTCGTTGGAGATTGCTTCCCTCGCCTTTGGCGGGACCTCAATGACACTTTAGACCCGTCTTTACGAGGAGCGAAGCGACGAAGCAATCTGCCTTTCTTCTTTGTTATTTTATAGGCTACTTCTAATAGATATTAAATCTAAGGGATCTGACACAACATAAATAATTCGTCATTGGAATTCTATGACGATTTACTCTATGCAAAGAACCTAAATCTAAACTAAAATCCAGTTGACTTATCCTTCTTTTTCATTAAATTATAAACAGAGACAACGAAAAGTTTTTGACTCTTTAAGATAGAACCAACTCTCCCTCATGCGACCAGCTAAAGCATTTTCCCTTTTGTTGATCTTATTCTTTATCTTTCTTTTTTCTCAAAAAGAGATCATCACATCTGCAAACGATTTACCTTCTATCAAAAAAGAAAAAGGACATTTCAAGCTTGAAGAAAATAAATCGGATGAAAACACTCCCCAGATACTATGGTGGTATGATCTGGATGCCCCTTCCTTTGGCTCGGCAGCAGCTGGTGACATAGACAAGGATGGCAAGCTGGAGATAGTCTTCGGAACATACTTTAACGACGAGCACATCTACGCATTGAATGCTGACAGCGGTACCCTGCTATGGAAATACAACACCGGCGGGTGCAACGATGCCTCCCCAGCCATAGCCGACGTTGATCAGGATGACACCCTGGAGGTTATAGTTCCAGCCTCCTCACCCTGCAGGGTATATTGTTTTAACGGGCCCACCGGAGGAGTGGAGTGGTCGATCTCAACCGGCTCAAATTACATCGACTCACCCCCTGCAGTGGCTGACGTGGATAACGACGGCAAACCCGAGGTGATATTCGGTACCTTCTATGGCTACGTCTACTGCCTTAACGGGGAGGATGGGAGCCAGTGCTGGAGGATTAATTTGGGAACCGACAGCTACATCCAGTCCGGTCCTAACATATTAGACCTTGATAACAATGGACAGCTGGATATAGTGGTTGCTCAATTCGCCGGTGACTATAGAGTTTATGCTTTAAGAGGAGATTCAGGGACTGTTATATGGCATTCGGATGAGCCAACTGACTGGATGTATCACGGGGGCTCTTTTGCTGATATCGACGAGGATGGCAAACCGGAGATTGCCATCGGAGCCTATGATAGTCATCTATATCTTTTGAATGGTGAGGACGGAACCCTGAAGTGGGATTACTCCGCACCCAATTACGTAGGGGCACCCACCTCCATTGCTGATTTGAACAACGACGGCCATCTGGAGATAGTCTTCGTCTCCTACAATATGCTGGGTGTGTTGTCCCACACCAAAGACCTGCTCTGGAGCTACTATACCGGTGGCAACATGTTCCGCGGAGCAGCCATCTCCGATATGGACGGTGACAGTATCCTCGATCTTGCCTTTGGATCAGATGATGGTATTCTCAGGGTACTGCGGGGTGACAGCGGCCAGGTGATCTGGTCCTATGA
>LJUW01000071.1 GCA_001304315.1 candidate division Zixibacteria bacterium SM23_73_2
CCCTGAAAGCGGAGGCGATGACTTTTATCCCCCGATCATGCCCATCCAAACCCGGCTTGGCTAACAAAACTCTGATTTTTCTTTCCATAAACTCACTCCATCAATTACTATAATAATCCTTAACTATATTTATTTCTGCTTTCATCGATTGGATCTTTTCCTCTAAGTATTTCACTACACCTCCAGTCCACAAAAGTTCTTTATAAATAAGTAATAACAATTTATATAATCCATCTTCCAGTTCACTCATTAAAAGATATTTTTCAAAATCATAACTGTTGTCCATCTCATTCTTTCCCCAAACATGGCTATAAATTCTATTGTCATTCTCATCTTGTATCCAGCTAATTGTCTTACCCAATAAACCCTTAACATGAACACTAATTTTTATAATCCCGTGATATCCAACACTCTTGTAAAACAACAAACCAAAATTCAATACATAATACAAATCTTGTAGAAACGATTTTACATCGAACGAATCTTTCGTTTCCGAACGTGAAAGTTCCCAGAAAGAGTTTTTTCGATACACCAAACCGAATATATTATACTCTTGATAATACATAGAATAAGGTGCTCCTTTTTCACCTTTTCGCATTTCGAAAATATATAAACTACCTGCAGCAGTTTTTGATAAATCGATTATGTTATCTACACATCTTTTAAAACCGTTTTGTTCTGCTTCATTTTTAATCTTGTCTAGAACTCTGAAAAACTCATCGCAAGAAAACAACATGTTGTGTGGAAATAAAGGAATTAGGGAAACTTCCCTGAAACAATTTTGAAGGTAACGAAGAGATGCAGTTTTTGATTGGTACCTATCTCTCGCTCGATTTATAAGTTGTTGTCGAAACTCAACAGCTTTTTCTCTTCGATTCTTTAACCAGTCTATTTCATCTACAGTCGCTTTTCTCTCAAATTTTTCACTTTGGCTTCTTATCCTGATATAAACATCAGTGTTATTATTTATTGCATGAGGCGTTGAGTCACTTTCCTGGATTCTTATAAAAAGAACAGTTTTCTCATTCCCCTTTTCATCAATAAAATCACAAAGCTTAACTTCCGGGAAAACAGGACGATAGATCGATCTCAAGCAGATTCCAGTTATTCTCTCCTCTAATCCTTCTTCTAAAGTAATACCAGTTATCGCAACCGGAATATTCCTTTTTTTATCTGCTTCAATGCCTATCAACAGTATTCCACCATATGTATTTGCCATAGCTGAGATAGTTTTTGCAATCTTTTTATTTTCAGGGATATCTTTTTTATATTCAATGGTCTCACCTTCAGGCACTTTCTGATTATAAAAATCTTTAATTCGTTCAATATTTATATCTTCTAATTTTACACTAAACATTTAAATAACCTACTACCTAAAATCTATCTTTCTTGACCCTTGCATCTTGCCCCTTGACCCTAAAACATCGGCGGCTCCTGATACTCCCCAAAAACCTCCCTCAAAACATCACAGATCTCCCCTTCTGTAGTATAACATCTCACGCAGTCCAAAATCTCAGGCATGGTATTATCAGTTCCTAAAGCCACTTTCTTGAGTTCTTCCAGCGTTTTTCTCACTTTATCGTTGTCCCGGCTCTTTTTGACCTTGTCCAGGTTTTCAACCTGCTCCCTCTCGATCTTTTCATCGATCCTCAGGATTGGAATCTCGATCTTCTCACCCGGAACGATGAAATCGTTAATCCCCACTATGATCCTTTCGTTTTTCTCGATCTCCCTCTGGTACCTGTAAGCGGCATTGGCGATCTCTTTCTGGAAGTAGCCCTCTTCAATACATTTTAAAACCCCTCCTTTTTTCTCTATCTCCTCAAAGTAGCGTTCAGCCTCTTTTTCCATCTGATTGGTCAACTTCTCAATATAATAAGAACCAGCCAGAGGGTCAATAGTATCCGCCACTCCGCTCTCGTAAGCTATGAGCTGCTGGGTTCTCAAGGCGATCTGAACAGCTTTCTCCGAAGGCAAAGCTAAAGTCTCGTCCATAGAATTGGTGTGCAGGCTCTGGGTTCCTCCCAAAACCCCAGCCAAAGCTTCAAAAGCAGTTCTCACGATGTTATTCTCCGGCTGCTGGGCAGTTAAGGTGCATCCTGCGGTCTGGGTGTGAAATCTCAGAAGCCATGATTTCTCATCTTTGGCTTTGTATTTCTCCCTCATATGCCGAGCCCAGATCCTCCTGGCTGCCCGGTATTTGGCTATCTCCTCGAAGAAATTGAGATGGGAATTAAAGAAAAAGGAAAGCCGGGGGGCAAAGTCATCCACGTCTAAACCAGCTTTCATCCCGGCCTCGACGTAAGCGAATCCATCTGCCAGGGTGAATGCCAGCTCCTGAACAGCAGTTGAGCCAGCCTCCCGAATATGATAACCGGAGATGGAGATGGTGTTCCATTTGGGAGCATGCTGGGAACAAAACTCCATAATGTCGGTTATCAAACGTATCGAGGGCTGGGGCGGAAATATCCATTCCTTCTGGGCGATGTATTCTTTTAAAATGTCGTTCTGCAAAGTTCCGGTGAGCTTCTCCGAGGGGACGTTTTGCTTTTCTCCCACCGCAACGTACATTGCTAAAAGTATGGAAGCAGGTGCATTTATGGTCATCGAGGTGGATATTCTGTCCAGAGAAATCCCAGAGAATAAAGTCTCCATGTCAGCCAGTGAATCGACCGCAACTCCACATTTCCCCACCTCCCCTTTTGACCTGGGGTGATCCGAATCGTATCCCATCAGTGTGGGAAGATCAAAAGCAACCGAAAGTCCGGTCTGTCCTCTTTTAAGAAGAAAATGGTAGCGTTGGTTTGTCTGTTTGGGAGTTCCCATTCCCGAGAACTGCCGCATGGTCCAGAGCCTGCCCCGGTACATATTATGCCTTATGCCCCGGGTATAAGGATATTCTCCGGGAAGGGACAGATCTTCGAAATAGTCAAAACCGTCCAGATCATCCGGGGCGTAAAGGATCTCAATCGGAATCTGGGAATGGGTCTGGTATTTTTTTTCGGGATTTTTATCCTTAAGTTTCTCCATCCACTTCTTTTTATGTTCTCTGATTTTTTTTAAATCCTTTTGCTCAAACATAGAAACCACTCCAAAATTTATAAAAGCTTTGCCACCTTTAAAAATCTCTCGCTGGCAGAATAAGGATCGTCCTCACCAGCCAGGACCTTCTTTACCGTCTCCTCAATATCCATATACTCATCTACTCTTTTCTCAGTTATCTCTTTTATTCTGTTTTCCATAAGTCTTTTTATCTCCGATCTTATCTGGACTTTTCTTTTAGCCTCGAGGATACCGTTATCCTGAATGAACTTCTTATGCTGCTTTATCTTTTCCCATAAGGAATCGATTCCGACGTTGTGAGTAGCCTGAACCGAGATAACCGGGAATCCCCACCCATCTTTTGATGCTTTCCCCTTTTCCCTTCTTAGATCCAGAAATGAGTCGAGCTCGCACACCAGCCGGGTTGCTCCCTCCCGGTCAGACTTGTTGACCACGAAGATATCCGCAATCTCCATCAATCCCGCCTTCATCGTTTGTATGGCATCCCCTGACTCCGGTGTAAAAACCACCAGGGTGGTATCGCAATTGTCAACCACATCCAGCTCCACCTGTCCCACTCCCACGGTCTCTATTATGATATAATCTTTTCCAAAGGCATCCAGGACTAAAATCACCTCCTTGGTGGTTTTAGCCAAACCTCCGGAACACCCTCTTGAGGCCATGCTTCTTATGAAAACATCCTTTAAAGACAAAAGCGTTTGCATTCTTATCCTGTCACCCAGAAGCGCACCCCCGGTGAAGGGGCTGGTGGGGTCAACTGCAACGATCCCCACCGATTTATCCTCAGAGGAGAGTTTCTTCACCAGTTTATCGGTGAGGGTGCTTTTCCCCGAGCCGGGCGGACCGGTTATACCAATTCGATAGGCATTTCCGGTCAAAGGGTATATGCGACTTAAAAACTTCTGGTAATCCTTTGACTGATTTTCCACGAAAGTGATAAACTTTGACAAAGCCACCGGATCTTTATTTTTGAATCTTTTGAAAAAACTCATATCTCAGATATTCTCAAATCCTTTATTCTCAGCTGAAATCTTGTATTCCCATTCCACTCGTTTTTCTCTATAACGTGGACCAGATCAAACTTGATCCTCTTCATCGAAAGAGGCTTGACCCAATCCCCCAGTCCAAATCCAATTGCATCGAAGACAAAATCACTTTTTTTGACCTTCAATTTGAGATGATTGTTTCCCACAACATAGGGTTCCCCGAACACCTCCAGGTTCTTGGTTATAAATACCGGTCGCATGTTTTTGGGACCAAAGGGAGCGAACTGCTCCAGAGCATCCATGAGTTCCTCGTTGATCGAATCCAACTCGATTCCGCTATCGATGAAAAGCTTGGGCACCAGATCCTCATCCGAAATTCTCCCGGAAGCAATGGCTTTTAACCGCTCTCGAAAGGGATTGATCCTATCAGGAGCTATGGAAAAACCAGCAGCATATTCATGCCCGCCATACCTGATCAGATACTCCTCACACTCCTTCAAAGCATTGTAGAGGTGAAACTCGGGTATGGTTCTGGCTGAACCTCTGCCTTCCTCCCCATCGATCGCTATCATCACGCAAGGTCGGTGAAACCTCTCCACCAGACGGGATGCAACTATCCCTATCACTCCCTGATGCCAGGAGGGAGAGGATAAAACGATTATCCTATCGGTGGTCAGGTCAACATCCTTTTTTATAAGCTCCAGAGCCTCGCTTAAGGTTCCCTCATCTATGTTTTTACGAGTCTTATTATCCTCATCCAGTTCCCGGGCAAGTTGAGAAGCAGTGTTTTCATCTCTGGTGGTTAAAAGCTTAACCGCTTTGGCAGCATCGCTCAACCTTCCCACCGCATTTATTCTGGGGGCTAAAATATAGACGATCTGCCCGGTTCCTATGTTCTTTCCTAAAATCCCGGAGACGAAAATAAGAGATTTAAGCCCTGGTTTCGTTGTCCTGGCAATTTGAACCATCCCGAACTTGGTGAGTATCCTGTTCTCCTGGGTTAAAGGAACAATGTCAGCAGCAGTTCCCAAAGCCACCAGATCAAGGTGCTGTTCCAATTCGGATTGGTCCTGCCCCAATCTCTTATACAGAGCCTGGGCTAACTTGAAAGCCACCCCCACACCAGAGAGTTCGCTTCCCGGGTATTCCTCTTCTTTCTGTTTTGGATTTATAATGGCACAAGCATTTGGTAAAATCTCGGAGGGCTCGTGATGGTCGGTTATTATACAGTCTATGCCCAGGGAATTGGCGAAATCGACCTCCTTTCTGGCCGTGACACCACAATCCACAGTTATCATAAGTTTGGCTTTTCTCTTTTTAGCTTCTGTGATTCCATCTTCGGAAAGTCCGTATCCCTCAACCATCCTGTTGGGCAAATAATAGGAGACGTCTGCTCCCAACCGATTTAAAACCAGAAAGATCAAAGAAACCGCTGTGATCCCGTCCACATCGTAGTCGCCTAAAACCATTATCTTCTGATTCTCCTTTAAAGCCTGGATAATCCTCTCCACTCCCCGGTCCATATCCTTTAAAAGGAAAGGGTCGTAAAGGCTGGAAAGCTTAGGTTTCAAAAAGCCTTCCGCCATCTGAGAGTCAGAGATTCCACGATTGACCAAGATCCTAGAAAGAATCTCGGGCAAATCCAATTTCCTTGTTAGTTTTGAAACCAAGGAGGGATCCGGTTCTGACATGATTTTCCACAAGTATCTGGTCATAATCGAAATTAAAAACGCCAAAACAGATCATAAGCCGAGTTCTGTTAACCTAACCTGTTAGGTTGACGATCATTCATCTGGGGCATCCGTTGCCGGATGTCTCAAGCGACCTACCCGGAAGTAAAAACGAAGCAGGCGACTTCTCCTTCCCTATTTGGTCTTGCTCTCGAGCGGGGTTTGCCCCTTCAGATGTCTCCATCTGAAAGAGTGGTCTCTTACACCACTGTTTCACCTTTACTCCCGCAGAATGCGGGAGCAGTCTAGTTTCTGTGGCACTTTCCGTTCCTTTAAGGACCCCCGGGTTACGGAGCGCTCTGCCTTTGAGAGCTCGGACTTTCCTCCTCTCCCCCCGCCTCTGGCGGTGGATGAGGTGACCGTCGGATCTGTTTTGGCTATCCTCTCTCCTCCTATTTTTTACGAAGGTTAATTTTATTTATTAAAACAAACATATTTTCAAGTTCAGCTGGTTCTGTAATTGGGAGCCTCCTTGGTGATAGTAACGTTATGGGGATGGCTCTCCCTTAAACTGGCCATGGTTATCTTTAAAAAACTGGCTTTCCTTTGTAACTCGCGGATGTTTTTAGCTCCGCAGATACCCATACCGGATCTCAATCCTCCTATAAGTTGATAAATCGAATCAGATAGAGAACCCTTATAAGGAACCCGTCCCTCGATCCCCTCGGGTACCAATTTTTTAACATCCTCTTTGTCAGTCTGAAAATAGCGGTCTTTGCTTCCCGCTTTCATCGCCTCCAGAGAGCCCATACCCCTGTATATCTTATAACTTCTTCCCTCCAGAAGAATCAGATCACCAGGGCTCTCCTCGGTTCCGGCGAAAAGGCTTCCGATCATAACCGCATCCGCCCCGGCTGCCAGCGCCTTGGTAATATCCCCGGAATATTTTATCCCTCCATCAGCGATAAGAAAAACACCATGCTTTCTGACGCAATTAGCGCAATCCATTATTGCGGTTATCTGAGGAACCCCTGCGCCGGTTATCACTCTGGTAGTGCATATTGATCCGGGTCCCACCCCCACCTTGATGCAATCCGCTCCGGATTTGATTAAATCCACGGCTCCCTTTTCGGTGGCAATGTTTCCGGCGATCAAAGGAAGCTTTGGGTATTTGGACTTGATTTTTTCCACGCTGGATAGAACTCCCCTGGAATGACCATGGGAGGAATCTATAACGATTGCATCCACGCCAGCCTCGACCAAAGCTTTGCTCCTTTCCATCATGTCCTTGGTTACACCCACAGCTGCGGCAACCCTTAATCTTCCTCTTGAATCCTTACAGGCATTGGGATACTGAAGTCTCTTCATAATGTCCTTGACCGTTATCAAACCCTTTAGATTCTTTTTCCCATCGACGATGGGGAGCTTCTCGATCCTTTTCTGGTGCAGGATCTCTTTGGCCTGTTCAAGGGTAGTTCCTTCTGGAACGGTTATCAGTTTCTTTTTGGTCATAACCTCGCCGATCTTTTTATTCAAATCCTTCTCGAATCTCAGATCCCTGTTGGTTAGAATCCCCACCAGTTTTCCTCTTTGGGTGATAGGTATTCCTGAGATGGAGAACCTCTTCATCACCGTCAGAGCATCTCCAATAAGTTTATCCGGGGGCAGGGTTATCGGATCAACTATCATTCCCGATTCCGATCTTTTTACCTTATCCACCTCCTGGGCCTGGCGTCTGGTGCTCATATTCTTATGGACTACTCCCATCCCTCCCTCACGGGCTAAAGCGATAGCCAGCTTGGATTCGGTTACAGTATCCATGGCTGAGCTCAAGATGGGAATGTTAAGCTTTATCTCCGAAGATATAGAGGTTGATAAATCAACATCCTTGGGCAAAACCTCCGATTTTGCTGGAACCAGCAAGATATCATCAAAGGTCAAACCTATTTTCTCCGATATCTCAGCCATAGATTTTTTTACTCCCCGGTCCAGAGCAAAATCCTCCCGCAGCTGTCACAGATTATGATCCCATTTCCCATTTTGATCTCCTGAATCCGCTGATGCGGTAACGATTTATAGCAGGCACCGCAGGCACCCTTTTTCACCGCGACCACCACATCCGTACCTCTTCCCTTTTTTATTCTCTCATAGGTAGCTAAAAGTCTTTTTTCGATTCTGACGGTTACGTTTTTCCTTTCATCCTCCTTCATCTTTATTTTCGTCCCCACAGAATCCATCTCCTTTCTTAAAGTCTCAAGCTGGGTGGTGTTGGTTGCATCCACGTCTTCTTTTTTCTTTTTTAGCTCAGTCGATTTCTCCTCAAGCTCATCGATGGAGTCCATAAGCTCCAGGATCCTATCCTCGTTTTTGGATATTTTCAGTTTCCGGTTAGCGATCTCGGTGGTCAAGGCGTCATATTCTTTGTTGGTCTTTATCACCTTCATCTGCTGCTGGAACTTATTCAGTTCTTGATTCAAAGAATCCACCTCCAGTTCCAGGCTTTTCTTTTCCAGATTCTGGTTTTTTAACTCCTCCTCAGTCTCCACCAGCTCCCTGTTGGTATCCTCAATCTCTTTCTCCAAATTGAAGATCATATCCGGCAGGTAATCCTTTGACCTCTCCAATTCTCCTAATTGATAATCTATCTCCTGCAATTTCAGAAGCATCTCCATTTCTTTTTTCATTAAACTCTCCTTCTAAAAACGAAAAAGTGCACTAAAATTTAGTGCACTTTACAACAAACCCTTCGGAGTGGCAAAAAACTGAATGATTCTTTTTTATTTTTACCATTCTCAAAAAAACTACACCTCAAATGAAAAAGAACAATATCTGGTGGGCAATACTGGATTCGAACCAGTGACCTTTCGGATGTGAACCGAACGCTCTAACCAACTGAGCTAATCGCCCACTGTCAGTTCACGGTAAACTGTTAACAGTAAACCGATTTCTGACCTGGGCCCACCAGGATTCGAACCTGGGACCCACTGATTATGAGTCAGTTGCTCTGACCAGCTGAGCTATGGGCCCTTCATTTTATATATTACGATAATTTTTTTTTTGAGTCAAGAGTTTTTTAACATATTTTTCATCCAGTTGCTTTTAATTTCCCCCTTGCTTAATGTGGTAAAATCTAAGACTTTGCGTGAATCAAAATGTCTTTGGAAGAGACAAAAAAACCGATCATCTACGTTTCTATTTCTCCTTCAAACCGTACTTCTCGATCTTACGATAAAGTGTAGACGAATCTATTCCCAGAATCTGGGCAGCCTTCGCCTTCTGCCAATTGTTCTGATTTAAAACCCAGAAAATATAAGTTTTCTCTATGGTCTCCAGATCCGGAGTTTGAGGTTTATCCTCCGCATCAACAAGTTTACTCTTTAGAGGATTGAGAACCTTCTCCGGTAACTCCGATATGCCAATCGATTCATCCTTGGTTAAAAGTATTGCTCTTTCAACAACGTTCTCCAGTTCCCTGGCATTTCCGGGCCAGGGGAAATCCAAAAGCTTCTTCTGAGCCTCTTCTGTAATTTTTTTCTCTTTCAGTTTAAATTTTTCACTGTATTTTTTCACAAAATAAGAGGCTAAGAGTTTTATATCGTCCGTTCTTTTTCTCAGGGGAGGTATGTGAATGGGGAAAACGTTCAACCTGTAGAAAAGATCTGCCCGGAAATTTCCGATTCTAACCTCCTGTTCCAGATCCGCATTGGTAGCAGCGACGAGCCTCACGTCCACCTGAATGGGCTTTGTACTCCCGATGGGGGTTATCTCCTTTTCCTCCAGTACCCGCAAAAGCTTCACCTGAATGGCCTTGGTTATCACCCCTATCTCGTCCAAAAAGAAGGTGCCGCCATCCGCAACTTTAAAAAGCCCCTCTTTGTCTTTAACTGCACCGGTGAATGACCCCCTCACGTGTCCGAAAAGCTCGGATTCTAAAAGTGACTCGGGTAAAGCAGCACAGTTGATGGTAACAAAAGGGTTGCTTGATCTGCGGGACTGGTAATGTATTGCTTTTGCCACCAGCTCTTTTCCCGTTCCCGATTCTCCCTGAATCAAAACCGTGGAATCGGTCGGGGAAACCTTCTCGGTAAGCCTTTTCATGTCCAGAATCTCTGAGGTGTTTCCGATGAAGTTATCCAGGGAAAACTCCTTTTTAAGCTGTTTTTTTAAGTCGAGGTTCTCTTTGGTTATCCTTTTCTGCTCCAGAGATTTCTTTATGGTGATCTTCAACTCCTCGACCTTAAAAGGTTTGGCGATGTAATCGAAAGCTCCTTTTTTCAATGCTTCGATAGCAGTGTCAACTGAGGCATAGGCGGTCATCACTATGAAGGATAGATCCGGATCGATCGCTTTTACTTTTGACAGAAGTTCTATTCCGTTCATCTCCGGCATCATAAGATCAGCTATCACCAAATCAAATCGGGAGGATCTTACCTTATCCAAAGCCTCTTTGCCACTCTGGGTGGAAAAAACGTCATACCCCTCCTTTTTAAGCATTATCTGCATGAATTTGCACATCGATTCCTCGTCATCGATAACTATGATCTTTGCACTTTCCATAAGTCCTTTCCCCTCTTTTAAATTATATCGGCAGAAAAAAGACTTACTTCAGAAAGACATATCTCGAAGGTAAAACGTTCTAAGACGTTTGGAAAAGACCCAAAGAAAAAACATGTTCACCACCACCCCGGAAAGATCCATACAAAAGAATTTAAAAAAACGAATATTTTTTCGGTTAAATGCCAAAAATGATTACAAAGAATTTAATCTTTCCATAAAAATCCCAAGATATTTCTCAGGTTAAAAAAATATATTAAAGAGGAAATAAAACAAGCTAAAAAAATATATAAAACTAAAAGCTGTCTTAGATAAACTATCCCACCTTCTCCAGCACCAGCTTTCCCTTGTTCCTCTCTATTCTGGTGGGGTATTTCCCGGAGAAGCAGGCAACACAGAAATTGTTTTGGGGTAAAGAATGCATGGAAAGCATCCCTTCCAAGGACAGATATTCCAGGGTATCGACGTCCAGATACCTTCTTATCTGCTCAACCGATTTGGAGGAAGCGATGAGCTCCTCTTTGGTGGGCATGTCAATTCCGTAATAGCAGGGTGATATGATCGGAGGTGACGAGACCCTGAAGTGAACCTCCTTGGCACCGGCATTTCTCATCATCTTGATAAGCTTTTTGGAAGTGGTCCCCCTGACGATGGAATCGTCCACGATAACCACCTTTTTCCCTTTCAGAACCCCTCTAACCGTATTGAATTTGATCTTGGCATCCAGATCCCTTATCTTCTGATCGGGCATGATGAAAGTCCTTCCGATATAATGATTGCGAATCAAACCCACCTCGTATTTTATCCTGGACTCCTCTGAATATCCCAAAGTAGCAGTGTTGCTCGAATCCGGAACCGAAACCACTATGTCGGCATCCACCGGTTTCTCCTTGGCCAGTTGCCATCCCAATCTTCTCCTGATCTTGTCCACGTTTTCGCCGTAGATCTTCGAATCGGGACGGGAGAAGTAGATGAACTCGAAGATGCAGAAGGCGTGCTTTTCCTTTTTAAAGGGACCAAGGGATTTTATACCATCCTTTTTGATGATCAAAATCTCCCCTGGTTCCACGTCCCTTAAGTACCTGGCTCCGATGATGTCAAAGGCACAGGTCTCGGAGGCAACCACCCAACAGTTATTGTATTTGCCCAGAGCCAGAGGTCTGAATCCATGAGGATCCCTGGCTGCGACCAAAGAATCCTTGGTTAAAAACACCAGTGAATATGCTCCTTTGAC
>LJUW01000072.1 GCA_001304315.1 candidate division Zixibacteria bacterium SM23_73_2
CCTCGGACGTAGCAGGAGACGGTACCACCACCGCCACCGTCCTGGCCCAGGCGATCTTCAGAGAGGGGATAAAAAACGTCACCGCCGGCGCCAACCCCATGGCCATAAAAAGAGGAATAGAGAAAGCAGTTGAAAAAGTGGTGGAGGAGATCAAAAAGCTTTCCAAGCCGCTTCCCGGAAAGACGGAGATCTCCCAGGTCGCATCCATATCCGCTAACAACGATAAGACCATAGGCGACCTGATCGCTGATGCGATGGAGAAGGTGGGCAAGGATGGAGTAATAACCGTTGAGGAAGCCAAAACGACCGCCACCAATATGGAGGTAGTGGAGGGAATGCAGTTCGACCGGGGATATCTTTCCCCCTACTTCATAACCAATCCCGATACCATGGAAGCTGTTCTGGATGAACCTCTGATTCTGATCCACGACAAAAAGATCTCGGTGATGAAAGACCTCCTGCCTCTTCTGGAAAAGGTAGCCCAGATGGGCAAGCCCTTTTTGATCATCGCCGAGGATATAGAAGGCGAAGCCTTAGCTACCCTGGTGGTGAACAAACTCAGAGGAACCCTCAAGGTCTGCGCGGTAAAGGCTCCTGGATTCGGGGAAAGAAGAAAAGCCATGCTGGATGATATTGCGGTGCTTACCAGCGGAAAGGTTATCTCCGAGGAGGTGGGGTTCAAGCTGGAGAACACCGTGGTCTCAGATCTGGGTAAGGCCAAAAGGATAACCGTGGACAAGGAGAATACCACCATCGTCGAGGGCTCCGGAAAAACCGAGGACATCAAGGGAAGGGTAAATCAGATTAAAAGGGAGATAGAGGAGTCCACCTCAGATTACGATAAGGAGAAGCTTCAGGAGAGATTAGCTAAGTTAGCCGGAGGGGTAGCAGTTATAAACGTTGGTGCTGCTACCGAGACCGAGATGAAGGAGAAGAAAGCCAGAGTGGAAGACGCTCTACACGCTACCCGGGCTGCAGTGGAGGAGGGAATCATCCCTGGAGGCGGGGTAGCTTACCTTAGAGCCATTTCTGCTCTGGAGAAGTTCAAATTGGAAGGTGATGAATCCATCGGGGTGAGCATAATCAAAAAAGCTCTGGAAGAGCCGATAAGGCTGATTGCGGAAAATGCTGGAGTGGAAGGCTCAATAGTGGTAAATAAGGTGAAAGATAGTGAGGGAGCATTCGGTTACAATGCTGACTCAGATACCTATGAGGATCTGGTTAAAGCAGGGGTAATCGATCCAGCCAAGGTTGCCAGGATTGCCCTGGAGAATGCTGCCTCCATTGGCTCACTCCTTATAACCACCGAGGCTTTGGTAGCAGAGAAACCTGAGGAGAAAAAGATACCTCCTATGCCTCCAGGAGCAGGAGGAGGGTATGGGGATATGTACTAAGAGGCTAAAAAATCATACGGTTTTTTCCAATAAAAAACCCTCTCACTAAAGGAGAGGGTTTTTTTGTAATAATAGACTACTCCAGTTACTTCTTGACCCTTATTGTTATCAGCTTTTCACTCCACAACTCCCCATCCGATACTCTGAACCTAACTACCCAGAGGCCGACCTGATTTTCCTTGGGAATAAAGGTCAGCAAGCCTTTCCCATTACCGAAATCCTCAAAGGTGGCATTGGTTGTATCGTTCAGAGGATCAGCTTCGTTCTTAACCGGCTTTTGTTCAAATAGAACGAATTTCGCCCCTAAAATCATGGAATCGCCATCTGCATCTTCGGCTTCAACATTCAATTCCAAAATACTACCTAAGTTAACCTCCTGTGAGCCGGTGGGATAAACGATCTGTGGTGCATTCAAATTAGTCAGTTTAGGAAAACTTCTGGAGTGGAATTTCAGGATATCGTCAAATCTATCATGAAGAAAGTTATCCCCTCCTGCGAAGAAATCACCATACCCGGTGTATTCCTCGTAGTGATGATCTATACCCAATTCATCCAGATATGAATCGAAAAGTCGAACTTGAGTCAGGGCGAAATCGTCCTCGCTGCCACAGTCCATGTAAATATCTATTTCCTCAAAGGGATTAATCCCTCTTTGTTTTGAAAGGCTATCCAGAAGAATTTTAAGATCATGCTTTCTCCAGAGATGTTTCCATGCGAAATACATAGTATTGCCGCTGGCATCCATTGGCAAATCTATTCCCAGTGCTCCCATGAATGTCCCCTTAAAGAAAGTGCTAACCGTCTCCGGTTCGGCAAATTTCACATAATCGGAATGGGGGGAGAAAGCTGAAGCCATTGCAAACAGACGAGCGGTATGAGGCATACTATAAACCCCCTTTTCCATCACCGAATCAAACATACTATAATATGCTTTGACATTTCCGGGAGAAAATCCGTTTTCCCCAAAAACAACATCAATCCATTCCTGAGGCATATTTGTTAATTCTAAGCCATCTATCACAGTATCGGTCTCTCCATAGGTGAAATGGGTTGGATATGGGCTCATGGCGCTTATCGAACCATAGTATTGAGGATATTTCATCGCCAGCTTCAGAGCACCGTACCCCCCCATATCGTAGCCCCCGATTGCCCTATTTTTCCTGTAAACCAGTGAATCAGCTGGAGGTGATTCTTCCCTGAGTTCGCCCCTGATTGGAAAACTTCCATCAATATACGCTCGCAGCTCACTTATAATGAAATCCTCATAAGAGCCCCCGAACTCAACAGATTCATATTTATTAATAAAAACCTCGGAGTTAGTATAATAACTTCCACCAAAACTGGTGAAACAATCCGGCATCACTATCAACATCGGTTGAATCTGTTTACTGGTGATCAATCGATCGGCAACTTTTTGGATTTGGTGTATTTTATCAAAATAGTGATACCTCTCCGCATAACCGTGAAGAAGATAGAGAACCGGATACTCCTTCTCGGAGTTCTCACCGAAGCCGGGTGGGCAATATATGTATACATTTCTCCTTGCGGGATCTCCATAGGCATTACCCTCTAAGGAATTCCAATCGACCGATGCAGTTAATAAGGTGCCCTCAGGATATGTAAGGGCTCTCTCTGGATTGCTCCTTCTGGTACAGCCTAATGCTAGTACGACGATCAAAAGAGCAAAAAGCGCTAAAATAATTATCCAATATCCACCTCTTCTCATCTATGTTCCTCCTATTTTCATGTTTAGAATCTATAGCTTATTGCGAAATGAGATATGTGAGCATCCATCCAGTAGCTCCCAGGATAGTTATCGAAAATCCCGTCCTGGTTGGAATCGTTCAAGTCCATTACATCTCGTTCTTTATAACTCTGATATTCGTAGTTATATCCTATCCCCAGATCGCCGAAATCATATCCTATGCCCAGGGTGATACCACTTTTATCCTCGATCTCAGGCAGAATGGGAGAGAGGGTGTTATCGGAGATGGGGGAAGGATCAAAATAAAAGCCACCGCAAACGGGTAAGTTCTCAAGAGGAAGGAATGCAAATCCGAAGCTTATGCGAGTTACGTCATCCCAGTTGAACAAAACATCGCACTTTTCAGCGGATTCAAGAAGCATCTCCGGCGATATTATGGAATCACCTACAATTCCTATTTTATCGACCAAAAATCTGGGATTTATCTTTTCTAGTCTTGACCAATTAACCCGATTAACATCGAAGGCTAAAGTGATTCTCTCATGTGGCATGAAAGCTATTCCTACCCCAAAATCACTAGGCAGAGATAAGTCGACCTCCTCATCCAGCTCTTGGCTGAATAATTTTCCCCTGATGTATCTTTCGATCCCTGTCCCCGGATATTTGTAAATCAACAGATCTCTCAGCCAAGGGTTATCAGGGGAATACAAATCCAGAGTAGTTTTCCCGGAAAGTCCCAGGTCAATCGGGCTCCGGTAAGAAATCCCCAACTGTATTTTAGGGGTCAGCTTGTACAGAATACCCAGGTTGAATCCAAAGCCCCATCCATCCTCATCCAGTTTAGCATCCAGGGGGAAGTTCTCATAGGGTCTTTCTATTTCCAATTGCGGATCGGTGGGGACTAAAATGGTTCTTCTATAAAGAAAATTCGCAAACATAACGCTAAGACCCAATCCTGCTGAAAGCTTATCCTCCACCAATTCCCTGGCTATGCTGGGGTGGAAGTCTAAAACCTCCAGATCGATCTGGTGATTCTTCCGGGGATAAGGCGTACCGGTTTCGTATCCAGGAGGTGGCTGGTAAAGATCCCAGTCGTATTTTGCGGAGTAGGGAATAAAGAAAGACATCCCGGTGGTAAATCCACCCCACTTCCCGATTTTGACGAAACCGCCGAAATTCGGAACCTCGAGGTTCTTATCATCAGGATACCATTTTATCCCGTTTTTATAACCTACCTCAAATCCCTCAAAGCTAATGTTGGGCTCATAAGAGGGCCTTGGGCTCAAGACAGAAAAAGAAGCGGAAACTTCCGAATAGTCCATTGAAGCCAGCCCAGCTGGATTCCAAAAGGAAGCGCTCCAATCATCTACCACTCCCCTGAATGCACCGCCCATGCCCGTAGCCTTAAATCCAATACTGGTTATTCCGAATCCCGAACCCCAGGACATGGCATAGCTGAAAAGCACAATTAAAACCACGCTAAAAAGACTCAAAGCTTTTTTCTTCATAAAGTTCTCCGGTTTATTATCAGTTATCCTTTTTGATTCTTGTTTAATTTCTAACAAATTTACCTTCTTGGTAAAAACACCAGGATTTTTTTGAGAACCGTTCTTCTAAATATCCTTTCTCAAAAGCGTCTCAAGCCACAGATAACTCAAAATATTACAATAAAAAAAATATTTGTCAATCATTTTTTTTAATGAAAAGAAAAAAGTTTCAAATTAATATGATTACAATTTGGTCTTAATAAAGGAGTTAGATAAAAAAATAAGACCTTGACATAATCTGAAGAAAAACCTTATCTTTTGGGACAAAGAAAGGAGAAAAAATGAAAAGAAGGATGATGCTTCTGATTTCTTTATTTTTGTTTCTCCCAGGCTTTTTTCCCCCACCGGTTAGCTCAGATGAAAACAGGGCTTTGAACTTCACTTTATCTAATGGAATGAAGGTGATCTTGAAGGAAAACCACGCCAACCCGATGATCGCCTCTTTAGTTTACGTTAACGCTGGAAGCAAGTATGAGACCGACTACAACAACGGGATAACTCACCTTTTGGAGCATCTTTTGTTCGATGGCACAAAAAGAAGGACCAGAGAACAGATAACCGAAGGGATAAAATCCAAAGGCGGGTACATCAATGCTTTTACCAGCAAAGAACTAACCTGTTATATAGTACTCTTACCATCTGAATTTATTGAATATGGAATGGACATTCAATCGGACATGCTTTTTCACTCTATCTTCCCGGACTCTGAATTAGCCAAGGAGAGAAAAGTGGTAATAGAGGAAATTAAAAAAGACCAGGATAACATCTCCTATCAGGTGGAGAAGTTCTTTGATTCCCAGGTCTACAGGGGAACACCCTATGCCCGCCCGGTAATAGGTTACCAGAACATTATAGCCACTCTTTCAAAAGAACAGATAAAAGACTATTACAGCACCTACTACAAACCCAATAATATGATTGCCATGTTAATAGGGGATTTCGAACCCGAGAAGATGCTGGAGCTATTGGAGATATATTTCGGAGAAATACCACCGAGGCCACTTCCGGAGCCTGATAAAATAGAATCTTTTCCTCTCGTGGAAAAAAGAATAAGATATAAAGAGGAAAAGACGGACAATGCCTATCTATCCCTGTCCTTTGAGGCTCCCCATTTCACCGATCCGGACTTTTTCCCCTTTGATATTCTGACCCATTATCTTAACTCAGAGGAGATCTCCCCTATCTATAAAGCCATCTTAAAAGGCGAGAATCCCCTGGCTTTAGAATTCTCAGCAGATCTGGAAATAAAGAAGGAATTCTCCCGTTTGAATTTCCACCTGACCACCGATTCGCCTGAGAAAGTACAAAAGATCTTGAAGACCATAGAGGATTGTTTAAAAAAGCTCGACGAAAACACTCCAACCCAGGAGGATCTTGACCGGATAGTCACATCCAAAAAGACCAAAGAATATTACATTGAGGAAAAACTTCATCACTACCCGATGTACAAAGCTTCGATGATCGTCAACTGCGGCATAGAATTTTTAGAATCATACCTTGACCAGCTTGAGCTGGTCACCCCGAAATCGGTGAGGAGGGTTGCTGAAAAATATCTCTCCGAGCCCACCTACCTTGCCACAGTCGTGGTACCCAAAAAACCAAAAGAGGAAAAACAAAAGGAAAAATCAAAAAGTCATTATCATAAGGAGATTCTAAAAAACGGCTTGACCGTGATAATAAAGGAAAATCCCTACTCGGAGGTACTGGGTATAAACATCTTAGGTAAAAATCGCTCCGCTTTTGAGCCGGAGGGAAAAACCGGCATTACTGATCTTTTAAACCGGGTCCTCTTGAAAGGTACAGAACAAAGATCTGGGGAGAAGCTCGTACAAGATAAAGAGAGGATTGGAGCTGAGATAACTCTGGTTGATAATCCCTACATTCCTTATGATGATCTTTACACCACCCCCCGGTTCAGCTTCATAAAATTCCAGACCATTGATGAATTCGCAGAACAGGGAATCGAGCTTTTAGCTGACATGATCCGAAATCCCGCTTTACCCGAACAACAGATAGAGAACTCAAAAATGGAGATGATCGGGCTCATAAAAAGGGAAGAGGGAAACACCTATAAAAGTGCCAAAAAACTTTTCTATTCCGAGCTTTTCGGAGACCATCCCTACGGAAAAAACATAATGGGCACACCCCAGACCCTTGCCTCCCTCACCAGGGATGATCTGGTTGAATTTCACCTGAAATTCTATTCCCCTGAGAATATGATTATGACCATCGCCACCAGCATAGATACTGAGGAGATTTTGGATTTGATCAAACAGTATTTTGGGGATATGCCAAAAGCGGGTATAACTTTCAGCGGGATCCCTGTTCCAGAACAAATCACCGCACCAAAAAAATCAGAAAAGCCTATGGAAAAAGAGCAGGTGTACATCTATTTAGGCGGGCTTCTGCCTGGAATAAATGATACCGATGCACCAGCTCTTAAGGTGATGAACTCCATTTTATCCTCAAGGCTGGGACAGAACTTAAGGGAGAAAATGGGATTGGCTTATTCGGTAGGATCGGGCGTATCTTTTGACCGAGATTTCGGATGGTACGCTGCCTCGATCGGAACCAGCCCCAAAAACTACGATCAGGCTCTATCAGGAATTTTCAATGAATTAAAGCAGATTAAAAACACTCTGGCAAAAGAGGAGGAACTGGAAAAGGCCAAGAACTCCATCTGGGGCAATCTGCTTTTCTACCGTTTGACCAGGATAAATCAAGCGTTCTGGATGGGAGTGAACGAATTTTCAGGTGCTGGATACGATTATGACCAGAACTTGATCGATATGATCCAACCGGTAACCAGAGAAGATGTTAAAAGGGTAGCTGGGAAATATCTGGATACCAAAAATTACGTTTTGGCTGTAGTGGGGAAAAAATAAAGTTTCAGAAACCAATTTTCGCCATCTTCGTAAGTTATAATAAAGTCTAACTAAATAAGGAGGTGGACTTTGATTGAAAACATAGATGTAACTGGAATAGTAGCTATATTAACCGTAATGGCAGCAGGAGTTATCATAGCCATTGTGGCGATAATGACCTGGTATGGCAACAGGAAAATGGAGCACCAGGCAAAGATGAAGGCGATTGAAAAGGGAGCTTCAATTCCCCTATCTGCTGAAAAGATTCAAACGCCATACAGAACTCTAAAAGCTGCTCTGGTTTGGACAGCCGTGGGATTGGGAATCTATGTGTCTTTGGTGCACTACGCAGAGGAGCCGGAGGCAGCATTCTTGGGAATTATACCCTTTTTCGTCGGAATTGCCCTTTTTGTCTCCTGGTTAGTGGAGAAAAGAAGTGTTAAAGAAAAAGAGGAGCAAACCAGCTCGGCTTAAATTAAGTTCGGTGATCTCTGATTTGATTTATTGAGAGAGTAATCGTCCGAAAAACCAGAAAGGAACAACTATTAAATAAGTTGGTTCAGGGTACCCTTACCCTGAACCTATTCTTTAACCAGATCTATTTCTTCAAAAGCTCAAGCATCTCCCCCACCGCCTTTTCGAACCCAACAATAACAGCCCGGGCAACGATGGCATGACCGATGGATACCTCCTCTATTTCCTCGATTATGGTGATTCCCTTGATGTTTTGATAATTCAATCCATGCCCCGCATTCACTCCTAAACCCAACCCCCTGGCAAGCTTTGCCATCTTTTTTAAATTCTCAAGCTCCGATTTACTTTTCTCCTGATCCCCAGCCTCAGCATATGCATCAGTGTTCAGCTCCACGAAATCAGCATTAAGCTCAGCTGCCTTGTTCACCGAATCCGAATCGGGATTTATAAAAAGGCTGATTTTAAGCTTTTCCTCCCTCAACCTTTTTATAGCATCGTCTAGTAGATCAAAATTTTTGTTAACGTCCAGACCACCTTCAGTGGTTAACTCCTCAGGTTTTTCCGGTACTAAGGTAACTAAATTCGGTTTGTATTTTTTAGCAATGGAGAGCATCTCTGGATTAGCTGCCATCTCCAGGTTCAAAGGCTTTTGTATGGTCTTTTTCAAAACCTCCAGATCGCTCTCCTTTATATGTCTTCTATCTCCCCGAAGATGGATGGTTATTCCATCGGCTCCAGCTTTTATAGCTAAAAGTGCAGCCTCCTTTGGCTGGGGGAATTCAGCCCTTCTTGCCTCCCTCAAGGTAGCAACGTGATCCACGTTTATGCTTAATTTTATCATCTCTCCTCCAAGATAAACTCTAAACTTATTTAAACGGATTCATCATACCATCTGATTATTCTGTAAAGACCATCTTCGGATTTCCTAAACATAAACTTTGCAAAACCAAGTACTTCGAAATGCTGATAACTATAATCGCCGTCAGTATCCCTTAAAGAGAGATGGAAGGTCACATTTCTCACCTTCCATGGTTCTCCCTCTGTGGTGTCATCCGGGGCATCACTTATCTTCCAGGTATCCAAGCGAATGTCGTCGAACGCCCTGAAAAGTCCGTTGGTCCTGTAGATATCCCCTTCCCTACCATCCCTGAGAACACGAGCCCATGCCTCCCCGGTCTGGGCTGCCTGCTCCTGATCCTTGTAATAGAAGATGAAATCGGGATCAAGGCAGTCCTCGTATACCAGGGAATCGCGATATTCGTAGGCATATTTAAAGTTATGCAAAACCGAATCAGGCGAGACCTGCCTGACTATGGGCTTGAAAGTTCCCGGACCCAAAAGGGGCGGAGCAAAAGGATTCTGGCAGCTGATCAGAATCAAAACAAAAAAGATAGAAAATATAAAGATGAAAAATCTCTGTCTCATGATTAATACCTGTACTCTGCCTTGAAATCCGCCCAGTTATAATCGGAGGATTTGGGACGGTCCTCCCAGAAATAGATAGCCCACCAGCTTAAACCTGTTTCCTTAAGATGAAAGGTGGAAACACCCTCAGCTTTAATTGTTTTATATTCAGGTTTGTATCTCAAGATTGACAATGTATAGTTAACAGACAAAACCTCAGTTGAGTCCGTTATCTCATCTTTTTCTATATTGTCAAAATCTATCGACAGGATGAAATCAACTGAATCAGGATACTGCTTGGTTAAATTGAAAATATTTGTCGTTACCCTTTTTTCGACATTTCCATTCCAGTTGGAGAAAAGAACCTCTCTCTCAATAGAATCCTCCGGAGCTGAAAATACGAAGGTATCTGAAAGGCACTGGTTGAAATTCTCTATTATCTTCTCGTTGTACGAATTCATCAAATTCTCTAAGACTATCTCCGGTTTTGAGGGGGTGTTCCAGGTTCCAGCCTCCCCTGAAGGCGGAGGGGAGCTTCTGGTTTTAAAGGGATTTTTACATCCTGAGAAGATGATTAAAATCAGGATAACAGAAATCAATTGTACTCTGATTAACTTATCCATATGCTAAAACCGGTAACTCAAACTTAAAGACAAAAAATTAGCCTCTTCTTTCTCCGAATTCCTTGCCTCCTGGAACCTGTGAGTCCAGGATAAAGAAAGGCGATTCTGTCTTTTAAGGAACAGGTCTGCGGAAATTGTAAACATATTCCTGTAAAACCAGTAGTTTAACTCTTCTTTGATCTGGGTCAGGTCCCATTCGTTTTTCCTCTCATAGGTGTATCCCGGAGAAAAGACCAGATAATCGGTGAAACTGTATCTTAAGTCTGCATTTACCCGATGAGTCTTTCTCTCCCATGATCTCCTCTGAGTCCATTGATTCCTCCAGAAAAGCTGACCGTAGTCCTCATATCTATATACGTAACCAAGCTCCAGGTCTGTTCTCTGGCTGAAGCTATAGTTTATGCGGGACACCGAGGAAGCCCTGCGTAGGATCTTGTTTCTGGGTGAGTAGGTCTCTGTCTCGTAATCGTAGGTGATGTAATTTGCCTGAATGGAATAGATCTGGGAAATTCTCGTCTTTCGGTTGGGTTTGAAAGTTAAAATAGGTGAGAGGATATAGGTCTCGTTATAGTTGTTGTTGGCTGAAAGCTCCTCCGAGATATAGATCTGATGAAAATTCTTAAAACCCAACTTTATCCTCAGATCGAAACTCGGGCTGAAAACATGTAGATATTCCGAGTGCCCGAACTTGGTTAAAATGTCCCGGTCACTGAAATTGGCAGAACCCTGGGGTGTGAAAAACGAGGTGACTCCCACTGAACCGGAAAGATAAAGCGAATCCGAACTGAAAAGTTTCATCTTAATCTCAGCTTTTATCTCCCCGGATTCCATCTTCTGGTTTTTATCAATATCTCCGTAATCCTCCGAAGATTTCCGGTATTCATATTTGGCTTGCCAATGAAATCTTTTTAAAAATTCTTTTCCTAAATCCAAGCTCAGGTCATGAGATTTTATGACGTTGTCCCCGATTATAAAGGGATCGAATCCCTCATCCTCCTCGGTGGTATAACGATACTGGTTTTTGGAGTAATCATAGCCTACTCCCATTTGAAATCCCCAGAATATCTTTTTGGACGAGAATATGCTCAAAATGCTCTCCGATTTCCTCTGGGTGTTGACCCTATCCGAGGTAAAGCTCTGGTAGTATTTTTTCTTTGACCATCCGCTCTCGAAAAACATCCTCAAGCTGTCTGTGGGATTGAAAACCCGCTGGTATTCTAAAGCTGCTTTTCTGGTTATCTTGGGAATGTCTTTGAACTCTTCTGTTTGCTGGTCGAAATTCAAAGACAGCTCCGAGCCAAAAAGCTCAGGGGTATAGGATAATCTGAACAGGTGATCGTATCCCTCATCCGGTTTTCTCTCTCCTCCGAATTTTCTCTGAAAACCCTTGAATCCCAGCGATTGGAATAATTTTACCTGAGAAAAAAGCTTGTAATCGGCAAAAACACCCAGATTCTGGG
>LJUW01000010.1 GCA_001304315.1 candidate division Zixibacteria bacterium SM23_73_2
GTTCGGATTTTCGGTTTCCGGAGCAGGCGATGTATATGGTGATGGATATGATGACCTGATCATAGGAGCACGCTTTAATGATGTAGGAGGGGATAATGCTGGTCGAGCCTATGTCTATTCCGGTAAGACCGGAGGTCTTCTTTACACTTTAACCGGAGAGGCTGCCGGTGACAACTTCGGAGTTTCGGTTTCCGGAGCAGGTGATGTAGACAATGATGGATATTTTGACCTGATCGTGGGAGCAAACGGGAATGATGCGGGAGGTAGTTCTGCTGGGCGAGCTTATGTCTATTCTGGTCAGACCGGAGGTCTTCTCTACACTTTCACCGGAGAGGCTCAGTACGACTACTTTGGACATTCGGTTTCCGGAGCAGGTGATGTAGATAATGATGGACATTTTGACCTGATCGTAGGAGCATACATAAATGATGCGGGAGGCAGTGATGCTGGGCGGGCATATGTCTATTCCGGTCAGACCGGAGGTCTTCTTTACACTTTCACCGGAGAGGCTGCGAACGACTATTTTGGATACTCGGTTTCCGGAGCAGGCGATGTAAATGGTGATGGATATTTTGACCTGATCGTGGGAGCAAACGGGAATGATGCGGGAGGCAGTGATGCTGGGCGAGCCTATGTATATTCCGGTCAGACCGGCAACCTTCTTTACACTTTCACCGGAGAGGCTGTGGGCGACAACTTCGGAATTTCGGTTTCCAGAGCTGGTGATGTGGATGGTGATGGATATTCTGACCTGATCGTGGGAGCATACTTCGCGGGAGGTAATGTTGCTGGTCGGGCCTACGTCTATTCTGGTCAGACCGGAGATTTTCTCTACACTTTTCCCGGAGAGGCTGCGGGCGACTACTTCGGATGTTCGGTTTCCGGAGCAGGTGATTTAGATAATGATGGGTATTTTGACCTGATCGTGGGAGCATGGAGGAATGATGCTGGAGGCACTAATGCTGGTCGAGCCTATGTTTATACATGTCAGCCTTATCCCTGTGGTGACGTCAATGGTGATGAAGTAATCGATCTGGCTGATCCCATCTGTTTGGCAAATTATTACTTTGGAAAGCCATGCTCAATTAATCCCTGGGCATCGGATGCGAACTGCGATACTATGGCTAACCTCGGGGATGCGATAATAGTTGCCAATGTCTACTTTGGAAAGCCTGGATTTGAGTTGAACTGCTGCCCGTGACATTCAGCTATCAGAAAAACTCTACAAAACCCCGTTCTCTTATATAGATAGGCTGGGGTTTTGTATTGTAGTTATTTTCAACGGCTTATAACAAGGATCAAGCAGCAAAATTAAGAGCTGGTATCTCTATATAATCAGCCTCTTTAATCAAAAAAGTTCTAAAATCGTCCACTAAGCCCAGGGGACCTGTCGGGAACAAAGTGTTTTAAACAATTAAAGAGGAAAACAGAAGAAGGAAAGGATTGTTTATTTCGATATTTGTTGGCTTTTTATATAAAGCACAGTAAGTAGATAGTAGTGTTATACAAAGGTATTCAGAGCTTTAACTTAACTATGTTAGATTCAGATAATTCGCATCATATATTGCCTTTATTTGCAGTGTTAAATATACTGCCCTAATGTGCAACTCTACATATAGTGCCCTAATCCCCTATAAATTGTGGATTTTCGGTGAGATTTTTTTGAAAAAACCTAATTTTTTCCTTGACAAGATTTCTCATTTAAATTACTTTGTGGTAAAAAGTGGGGAATTGTGGGGAATAAATTTTTGGAGCCCTTTTTATGACCGCTTTCAAAGGAACTTACAAATACTCAGTTGACGAAAAAGGAAGGGTGAACATCCCTGCGAAATTCAGGAAGTCAACCTCCTCCACAACCCATGACGTTTTTGTCTTAACCCGTGGTTTAGAGGGCTGTCTTTTCGTATATCCTGTGGAGGAATGGGAAAAGGTTGAAGAAAAACTTAAAAGATTAGAGTTTACTCAAAAGAAAACCAGGCTTTTTGAACGCCACCTTCTGCCCAACGCTTCTGACGCGGTTTTGGATCGTCAGGGGAGAATAACCATCCCCACGAATCTTTTAGAGTTTGCCAGGATTAAGAAGGAAGTTTTGATATTAGGGGTTTTAGAAAGGATAGAGATCTGGGATCCAGAGATCTACAACCAATATTTAGCCTCAGCAGAGAAAACATATGAGGAGATCGCTGAGGAGTTATTCAGACCAGAAGAGTGATCCGGCACCTGTTCATGTTCCGGTTCTTTTAAAACAAGTTATAAAATACCTTTTAACCGATCCCGGTGGTTTGTACGTGGATGCAACCGCGGATGGAGGAGGTCATAGCCAGGCAGTTCTTTTAGAGTTAAAACAAAAAGGGAAACTGATCTGCTGTGACAGAGATGTTGATGCTTTGGAATATTGCAAGAATAGATTAAAAGGATTCAAAGAAAAGGTTGATTTCGCAAAGGTAAATTTCAAAAACTTAGGTTCACATTTAGAAAGTCAAAAAATTAATGACGTATCAGGATTTCTTTTTGATCTGGGAATGAGCACCCTACAATTGGAAGATCCTGAAAGGGGGTTTTCCTATTTAAAAGATGGTTCTCTGGATATGAGAATGGATCTATCACAGAAAAAAAAAGCATACGATGTTGTTAATTTTTATCCTCTGGAAAAGTTAGCCGAGATCTTCAGAGAATACGGTGAGCTCAAAAGGGCAAAGCTTTTAGCCAGAATCATTGTGGAAAGTCGGAATAAAGCTAAGATAAATACTACCAGAGATTTAAAAGAGGTACTTCAACCAAAACTTGATCCCAGGAATAAATCAAAAGCTTTGTCAAAATGCTTCCAGGCGATAAGGATAGAGGTAAACGATGAGCTTGATGAATTAAAAGAGGGTATAAATCAGGCAATGGAATTCTTACGGCCCGGTGGAAGGTTGTGCGTGATCTCTTATCATTCTCTTGAGGACAGATTAGTGAAATCCACATTTAATTTTTATTCAAAAGGATGCATCTGTCCACCAGATTTTCCCCAATGCGTTTGCGGAGGAAAGAAAGTCTTAAAGGTATTGACTAAAAAACCTTTGGTTCCTGATAAAGAGGAGAAAAAGGAAAATCCAAGATCGCGCTCAGCTAAATTGAGGGTCTGCGAGAAATTAAATTTTTCAAAATGAGCAAAGCAAAAAAAAGAAGGAAAAACAAAAGGGATAAAAAAAGCTTTGGTCTGGTCAAGTTCTTTTTGGTTTTGGTCTTTATGGGTTTTCTGTCATTGGTCTACATCTGGCAAAAGGTAACGGTTCTGAAGTTTTCACAGGATATAAAAGAGATGAAAACCGAGATTGCTGAAAAACAGAAAAAAGTCAAGTACCTGAATATAGAGATCGCAAAACTCTCCTCAGTGGAAAGGATAGAAAGGATAGCACAACTCAGGTTAGGTCTTATCTACCCTAAAACTGATCAGATAGTTTTTTTGGAGGAGCAAAATTTTTTAAATGACAAACAGAAAGAACAAGGATTTGACCTGGTGGGATATTTTAAAAAGTTAGCGGACAGATTTTTAGATGTTCCCCAGAATAGCCTGGAGGCAAAAGAGATAGATTATGACCTATAGGGGAAAAAAAGATAGGGTCAGGGTTTTTTTAGTGCTGTCTTTGGGAGTTTTGATATGGGGGATAGTCGTTTTCAGGCTTTTTTCCATTCACGTTCTAAATTATCACAAATACAAAAAGATCGCTTTAAATCAACATCTTATCCGGATGAATCTGGAAGCTGAGAGAGGTACGATCTATGATCGGAATAAACAGGTTTTGGCTTTTAATCTTCCCACCAATTCGTTTTTTGCAGTTCCAGGTCAAATTGAAGATCAGAACTTAGTCGCTAAAAGATTTGCTCAAATTACTGACTGCTCGAAAAGTGAAATCAGAAAGAAATTAAACACCAAAAGGAAATTCGTCTGGTTGAAAAGGAAAGCCGAAAAAGAGGAAAGCAAAATGGTCTCCTCCTGGAATTTAGAAGGGGTATTTTTCAGAAAGGAGATAAAAAGGTATTATCCTCACTATCCTTTGGCTCAGGATATAATGGGGTTCTGCGATATCGACAATAAAGGGTTGGCCGGGGTGGAATATTATTACAATCGGTTCCTTTCAGGAGTTGATGGGGAAGGGGTGTTTTTAAGGGACGCCTTAGGGAACTCTTACTCTACTGAGGAGTATCCTATAATACAAGCGAAACCTGGAAAGAATTTAGTTTTAACCATAGATATAAATCTTCAGTCCATACTTGAGGAGGAGTTGAAAAAGGCGATCGAAAAAACGGGCTCAGATGGAGGGGGCGGAATTTTGATGAATCCCGAAACAGGTGAGATAATGGCTTTGGCTTTCAGTATTGGTGAAAGGAGATCTGCCTTACCGATAAAAAACAGGATGATATCCGACAATTTCGAACCGGGTTCGACTTTCAAGATAGTTACCGCTGCTGCTGCTTTGGAGGAAGGAATAAAAAGGCCCGAGGATAAAATCTACGCTGAAAACGGTGTCTATAATATAAGGGGAAAATTCCTGCATGATCATGTACCCCACCAATGGATTACCTTCGAGGAGGCTTTGGTCTTTTCCAGTAATATAGGAATCGCTAAAGTTGCTGTTGAGGTTGGGGAAGAAAAGCTTTTAGAATATGCTCAGAGATTCGGGTTCGGTGACAAAACTGAGATAGACCTTCCAGGAGAATCAAGGGGATTTTTACCGTCCCCGGGTTCTTTATCCGATTATACCCTCTCGATTTTTTCCATCGGTCAGGGAGTTTCCTTGACTGCGATTCAGCTGATCAACGCATATGCTGCAGTTGTCAATGGAGGATTTCTGATGGAACCTTACGTGGTCAAGGCGATCTTGGATCAGGAGGGAGAGATCATAGAGGAGTTTGATCCCAAAGTGAAAAGGAAAGTCATAAGCCAGAACACCTCCAGGGTGCTGGTGGATTTTTTAAAAGGGGTGGTCTCTTACGGAACAGGAGAGGGATTGGGGATCGAGGGGATTGTCCTGGGGGGCAAGACCGGCACCGCTCAAAAGCCCGATCTGGTTAAGGGAGGTTATAAGGAAAAAGAATACATCGCTTCCTTCGTCGGGTTCTTTCCGGCTGAGGATCCGGAGATAGTGGGACTGGTGATTTTGGATAATCCCCAGGGTAAGCACTTTGGAAGCCAGACCGCTGGACCGGTTTTCAGATGCATCGCATCCAAAATCTACTCTCTTCAGAAAAAGCCTTTTACCACCGCTGAAAAAGATACCACAGAAAAAGCCTTAGAAAAAGATCATCAGTTGGATTTAACCCTGAAGGGAGAATTACCCCAGAAGATATTCCTGAAGGTTCCCGACGTTACCGGATTGACTGCTCGGGAAGCTGCTTTTATTCTGTCAAGCTATGAGGTGAATTTCAGGCTTTCGGGGAGCGGTATTGTAGCCGAGCAGAAACCCGAGGCGGGTACTTTAGTCTCTCAGGGGGAGGTATGTGTGATTAAATGTGTACCCAGATAAATGCCGGATTTGAGAACATGATATTAGCTGAGCTTTTGAACCAGGTGAAGATTAAAAGTATATCAGGAGATACTGATACCAAAGTCGAAAAGATAGAGTATGATTCGAAAAAGGTATCATCCGGTAACCTCTTTGTGGCGATTAGGGGTTTTGAAAAGGATGGTCATGACTTTGTGCCTGAGGCCGTAAAAAGAGGTGCTGGTTGCGTTGTGGTCGAGAAATCCCGGGGATTTTTTGAAAAACTCAAGCCCTCCCTCAAAGCGGAAGTGGTGGTCTTTGATTCCAGAGAGGCACTTTCTAAAATCTCCCACAGGTTTTATGGTTTTCCCTCAACCAAAATTAAAGTCATCGGGGTAACCGGAACCAACGGTAAAACCACCACCACCTATATGATCAAATCGATTTTGGAAAGCGCAAAAAATAGAGTTGGTCTTATAGGAACCATTGCCCATATGATCGGGCAAAAGAGATTGCCTGCTTCTCACACCACGCCTGAATCTTTAGATTTACACAGGCTTTTTTCTGAGATGCTTTCAAAGAAGGTTTCTTATGCAGTCATGGAGGTATCCTCCCATTCTCTGGCTCTGCGTAGGGTTGAGGAGGTTGATTTCGATGTGGGGATATTCACCAATCTCACCAGGGATCATCTGGATTTTCACAAGACCTTCGAATCCTATTGTGAAGCCAAAGCTTCTCTTTTCGAGAAACTGAAAGGTGATAAAAGATGGGCAATTATAAATAAGGATGATCCCAATTGGGAGTTTTTCTCCGGAAAAGCCAAAGTTCCTCAACTGACCTATTCTTTAAAAAAGGGTAACGGGGATGTTTTTCCTCTGGAGTTTAAAAGCGACCTCTCCGGAACCGAGCTGGTTCTTTCCACCCCAAAAGGAGAAGAAAAGATAAACTTAAAGGTTTTGGGTAAGCTGAATCTTTATAATGCCCTGGCAAGCTCTGCCTGCTGCGTTGCCCTGGGAATTGATCTTCCCACCATAAAGAAGGGATTGGAATCCTTCCGAAACGTCCCGGGAAGGATGGAAAGGATTGATCGAGGATCTGGCTTTATCGTCTTAATCGATTATGCTCATACCCCTGATGCACTGCAGAAGGTATTGGAGGATGCCAGGGAGATCACCTCGGGGAATTTGACTGTGGTTTTCGGATGCGGTGGTGACCGGGACAAAGGGAAAAGATCCATGATGGGTAAGATAGCATCGGATCTGGCTGATCGGGTTATAATAACCTCGGATAACCCCAGAACCGAGGATCCGCAATCCATTATTCAACAGATATATCAAGGGGTGGAAAACAAAGGTAAGGTTAAGCTAACAGTCGACAGGAAAAAAGCCATAAGAGTTGCTCTGGAGAAGGCGGAGGAGAAAGACACGGTGGTCATAGCAGGAAAAGGACACGAGGATTATCAGATTCTGGGTAAAAGAAAAATACATTTCTCTGATAAAGAAGAGGTGGAGAAGTTTTTCAAAGGAAAAAAGGTTAAAAATCCAAAGGTGCTTCGGTGATAAGACTCAGCCTTAAAGAACTGAAAGACATTATAAAGGTGGAGGTTTTAAATCCCTCATGCGATGAACACACCCCATCTTGTGGTATTTCCATAGATTCGAGAACCATCCAAAAGGAAAATATTTTTTTCGCTTTGAAAGGGGAAAATTTCGACGGTCATGATTTCGTCAAGGATGCATTGGATAAAGAGGCAGCGGGAGTTGTAATAGAAAAAGATAAGGTTGAAAAGCTAAAACATCTGGCAAAAGGGGACGCTTTTTTCGTTGCGGTTGAGAATACCAGGTTTGCTTTGGGCCAGGTTGCCAGGTGGTATGCAAGAAAGTTTGATCTTAAAACGGTGGCGATAACCGGCACCAACGGCAAGACCACCACCAAGGATATGGTCGCCGGAGTACTTGCTGAGAAATACTCGGTCTTGAAGTCTCCCAGAAGCTATAACAATTTAGTTGGAATCCCCTTGACCCTATTTCAGTTAACGCCCAAAACAGAGGCTTTGGTGGTGGAGCTGGGGACAACCGATCTGGGGCAGATCGGACTTTTAACCGAGCTTACCTCACCTGATGTGGGGATAATCACCAACATCGGACCAGCTCATCTGGAATCGATGAAAACCATAGAAAGGATAGCCAGGGCAAAATTTGAGCTGGTCGAGGGTTTGAAGAAAGATAGTATCGCAATCCTGAATATCGATGATCCGATCATCTCAGAAAAAATGAAAAAAGAAAAAATTAAAGCCCTTACCTTCGGGATGAAAAACAAAGCGGATTACTTCGCCAGAAAAATAAGTTTTTCAGATAAGGGATGGGTCAGTTTCAGCATAGACGATCTTTCTATAAAGCTGAGGCTTTTGGGAGAACATAACGTCTACAATGCCCTGGCAGCTTTCGCGGCAGGAGAACGATTGGGTCTTGAGAAAAGCGTCATAAAGAGGGCTTTGGAGAATTACCATCCCTCTGAGTTTAGAATGGAACTGGTTGAGATCGGGGGAATAAGGGTGATAAACGATTCCTATAACGCTAATCCGGTATCGGTTAAAAAGGCTTTAGAAACTTTGAAAGGGATGAGGTGCCAGGGAAGAAAAATAGTGCTTTTGGGAGATATGCTGGAGCTGGGGGAGAAAAGCGAACATTTCCACGAAGAGATCGGAAAGCTTGTCCCCCAAGCGGATGTGGATTTCCTTTTGACCGTTGGCAGATTATCAGAAGCTGTTGCCCGTTCGGCGAAAGACTCGAACATGAACAGTACCAGGGTTTTGAGCTTTTCGGAAAAAGAGGATGCATCCGCATACCTTAAAAAAAATCTTCTGGATGGAGATCTACTATTGGTAAAAGGCTCCAGGAGGATGGAGCTTGACAAGGTAGTGGAAGCTTTAAAAAACAAAAAGAGCTGATATGTTTTATCATCTTTTATTTCCATTGAGTTCGTCGGTCTCTTTTTTCAACATATTCAGGTACATTACCTTCAGGGCAGCCTACGCAACGGTGACAGCGCTTATTCTGAGTTTGATTTTGGGACCCATAATAATAAGAAAACTGAAGAAGGGAAGGATAGCGGAGAGGATCAGGGCAGAGGGACCACCAACGCATTTGGCGAAGGAGGGGACGCCAACCATGGGAGGTGTGATCATATTGTTTTCGGTGGTGGTCCCCACTGTCCTCTGGTCCGACCTTACCAATCCCTACATACATTTAATACTTTTAACCACCATCTGGCTCGGTCTTCTGGGTTATATGGATGATTATCTCAAGGCGGTGAAGAACAAACCCAAGGGGTTGGTGGGAAGAAAAAAACTGGTGGGGCAGACCGTCCTGGGAGTTCTTCTGGGAGTTATTTTACTTTTATATCCACCCGCCATTAATTTCGGTACAGCAACCGAGATCCCGTTTTTGAAAAACTGGGTTTTGGATTTTGGCGTCTTCTACATTCCTTTTGTCTGGCTGGTGCTAACCGGTTCATCAAATGCGGTGAATCTGACCGATGGGCTGGACGGATTGGCCATAGGTCTTATCGGTCTCTGCGCGGTTGCCTTCGCTGGATTGTGTTACATCACCGGAAGGATTGACTTCAGCAGCTATCTTTCTGTAACCTACCTGGAGGGAAGCGGGGAGCTGGCCGTTTTCTGTGGTGCAATCATAGGCGCTTCTTTGGGATTTCTATGGTTCAATTCTCATCCCGCTGATGTTTTTATGGGAGATACCGGAGCTCTGGCTTTAGGAGGGTCATTAGGGTTGGTTGCGATTTTAATCAAAAAGGAGCTTCTGCTGGTGATAGTGGGTGGGGTATTCGTGGCTGAGGCTTTTTCGGTGATAATTCAGGTACTCTTCTATAAGTGGAAAAAAATAAGGGTGTTCAGGATGGCACCTTTGCATCACCACTTTGAGCTTCTGGGATGGAAGGAGCCCAAGGTGGTGGTCAGGTTGTGGATTATCGGCGCCATCTGTGCGCTTCTGACCTTGAGCACCTTGAAGATCAGATGAAGGGAAAAAAGAGAATCAAAGGATGTAAAGTGACAGTTTTCGGAGCAGCAAAATCGGGCATGGCGGTGGCTTCCCTTCTGAGGAGAAACGGTGCGGATGTGTTTATTACCGAGGTTAAGAAGGAAGATGAATTGAAAAACGAGATAGAAAAATTAAAACAGCTTGAGGTTGGTTGGGAAACCGGTGGCCATACCCATAAAGCTATTGAGGGTAAGGATTTCTTGGTCTTAAGTCCCGGAGTGCCCACTGATCTGTCCTTATTGAAAGAAGCTTTGGACAAAAAAATACCGATATTCTCCGAGATCGAGGTGGCATACCGGTTTTGTGAAGGCAAGATAATCGGAATAACCGGTTCAAATGGAAAGACCACTACCGCTACCCTTTTGGGTGAGATTTTAAAGCTGGATAAAAGAAAGTATGTTGTCTGCGGAAATATCGGTCTCCCCTTTTCAGAAGTTGTTGATGTTCTCACCGAAGATTATATCGTGGTTCTGGAACTCTCAAGTTTTCAACTGGAAAAAACTCAAGAGTTTCATCCTAAAATAGCAGCGGTTTTAAACATAACCCCCGATCACCTGGACAGGCACTTGGATCTGAACTCGTACAGAGAGGCTAAGAAAAGAATTTTTAAAAACCAGACCTCAGATGATTTCTCCGTTTTGAATTCGGATGATCCTGAGACGAGCTCTTTGGAAAGCGAGATTAAAAGCAGAGGTTTTTTCTTCAGCACCCAGGGAGAAGTAAAACAGGGAGCTTTTGTAAAGGAAGATATGCTTGTGTTCAGGCATTTGGGAGAGGAGGAGAGGGTAATCGCTATCGATGAGATCAGAATAAAGGGCCCCCATAACCTTTCCAACTCAGCTTGTGCAGCCACAGTTGCCAAGCTATTGGGTGTTGAGACCGAACCTCTGGCTTCAGCTTTAAAGACCTTTCCCGGGGTGGAGCATAGATTGGAGGAGGTGGCAACTGTTTCCGGAGTTAAATACATCAACGATTCCAAGGCCACCAATGTTAACTCGGTTTGGTATGCTCTCAGAAGCACAGATCCTCCAATAGTTCTTTTGATGGGTGGGAGGGATAAGGGCGGCGATTTTACCAGGCTTGCGGAGCAAATAAAAAAGAGGGTTAGGAGTTTGATCCTTTTGGGAGAAGCCAAAAAAAAGATAAAAGCTCAACTTAAGGGGCTGGTCCCCACGTTTTTTGCTCAGGATTTAGAGGAGGCTGTGGATTTAGCTAAAAAACAGGCCCAGGCTGGTGACTGCGTGCTTTTGTCCCCGGGATGTTCCAGCTTCGATATGTTTGATAACTACGAGCACCGGGGTCGGGTTTTCAAAACCAGGGTTCTGGAGAAAAAAGATGAGATATAGTTCGGCTCCAGATTATGTTCTTTTTTTGATAGTGCTGGTGCTGGTGGTCTTCGGTTCGGTGATGATATACTCCTCATCCGCTTTTGTGGCTGATTCGGGTTTTAAAACCAGCGTCTACTTTCTGAAAAAACAACTGGTCTGGATAGCTTTGTCTTTTGTTTTGCTCTTTGTTTTCAAAAGCATAGATTACCACAAGCTTAGATATTTAGCCACTCCCGCTTTAGTTTTGTCGCTTTTCCTTTTGGTGGTGGTCTTGTTTTTCGAGCCAACCAAAGGGGTAAAAAGGTGGATCAGGCTGGGAGGTTTTGGTTTTCAGCCCTCCGAACTTTTCAAGTACTGTCTTTTGTTGTTTATATCAGCCTCCTTGGTTAAAAAAAGTGAAAAGATAAAAAAGCTCAAATATATCCTGATCCCTTACTTTTTGATCCTGGGGATAGCTTTTCTTCTGATTTTCAAACAGCCTCACCTGGGAGCGATATTTGCCATCGGAACATCTTCGGTGCTTTTGCTTTTCGTGGGGGGAGCCAGGTTGAGACACCTTTTGATTTTGATCCTTCCGGTTTTTCTTTTAGGGGTGGTTTTGGTCTTCGGTTTAGGCTACGAGAAGGATCGGGTAAGAGATTATATGAATTCGTTTAAAAACCCGCTTGAAGGCAGCTATCAGCTCCAGCAATCGGTTATAGGTCTGGGAAGCGGAGGTCTTTACGGAAAAGGTCTGGGTAACGGTAAACAGAAGCTGTTCTTTTTGCCCGAGCCTCACACCGATTTCATATTCTCAGCCATCGGGGAGGAGGGAGGGTTTATCTTTACCTGTGGGATTATGCTTCTGTTTTTGATTTTTGGATTGAGAGGGATAAAGATCTGTTTGTCTGCCCCGGATCGTTTCGGATTCCTTTTAGCTTTCGGCATGACTTCGATTTTGATTTCAGGTGCGTTGATTAATACCGGCGTGGTGTTAGGGCTTCTTCCCACCACCGGCATACCCTGCCCCTTCCTGAGCTATGGTGGCTCCTCTCTGGTTATGGCTATGTGCGGAGTGGGGATTTTATTGAATATCTCTCAACAGAAGGCTTTAAAAAAACGAAAATCTTATTCTAAACCTTACAGATGGAAAAGAAAGTAAAAATCATCTTCGCAGGTGGAGGAACCGGAGGACATTTGTTTCCAGCTGTCGCTATGGCTGAGGAGTTCAGAAAGCGCCATCCCCGTTCGGAGATTTTTTTCGTGGGTACAAGGAGGGGATTGGAGAGCGAGGTGATTCCTCAAAGAGGTTTTAAGCTCTACCAGATAAAAATCGTGGGGATAAAGAGAAAATTAGATCTTAAGCTTGCGCTTTTCCCTTTCTATGTGCTTTTATCTCTTCTTCAATCTCACCAGATACTCAAGGGTATCTCCCCGGATCTGGTGGTGGGGACAGGCGGGGATGTGAGTTTTCCAGTGGTGTTGCTGGCCAGCTTGAAAAGTATACCCAGCCTGATCCAGGAGCAGAACTCCTATCCCGGAATCTCCACCAGAATTTTATCTTTATGGGTAGATCGGGTATGTTTGGCTTATCCGGAATCGGTGGTTTTTTTCATCCTGAAAAGAAAGCTCAAGGTGGTTGGCAATCCGGTAAGGGAGGATATCGTCGGGGGAGGGAAGTATTCTTCGAAGAGGGATTTCAATCTGGATCCGGATAAAAAAACGGTTTTTGTCCTGGGAGGAAGCCAGGGATCTAAGGCGATAAATGGAGCTTTGCTGGATGCTTTGGATTTTCTGAATAAGGAAAAGGACATCCAAATTTTGTGGCAGACCGGCAAATCCGATTATCCCAGAATAAAGAAGTTGGCAGAAAAGCATAAAGCGGAAGTTTCCGTTTTTCCTTTTATCCAGGACATGAGCAGTGCTTACCAGATCTCGGATCTTTTGGTATCCAGGGCAGGAGCTTTGAGTTTAGCTGAGATTCTTTTCTGGGGCAAACCCGCTTTGCTTGTCCCCTATCCTTATGCTGCAGGTGACCATCAAAGGCATAATGCGGAATCCCTGAAGAAAAAAGGGGCAGCGGAGATTATCTTTCAGAAAGATTTAAATGGAAAGTCCCTTTTTAAAAGAATCACCCAGCTTTTAAAAGATGAAAACAAATTAAAGAAAATGGCAGAGGCATCAAAAGAACTATCACAGCCCCAGGCGACATCTTATCTGGTTGATGAGATGGAGAGCCTTCTTTTTAAAAGAGGGGCCTGAAGAAAATATGATCAAGTTCAGAAAAATAAAAAAGCTTCATTTCGTGGGAATAGGCGGGACCGGGATGTGCGGAATAGCTGAGGTATTGTTGAACTCAGGGTATAAGATCAGCGGTTCCGATCTGAGGAAAACCGAGGTGACCCAGAGGCTGGAAGGTTTTGGGATCAGAATATCCTATGAGCACGAACCTGGAAATGTGGCTGATGCGGATGTGGTGGTTATCTCCTCGGCTGTTAGTCAGGATAACCCCGAGGTTAGATTCGCCAAAAGCAGAAAGATCCCGGTGATAAGGAGAGCGGAGATGCTGGGCGAGCTGATGAGGATGAAGTTAGGGATAGGGATAGCCGGAACCCATGGCAAAACCACCACCACCTCGATGATCGGTGAGATTCTGACCGAGGGAGGATTGGATCCCACAGTGATTGTGGGGGGGAGGGTAGTGAATTTAAAAAGCAGTGCCAAGCTGGGGCAGGGCGAGTATCTGGTAGCGGAGGCGGACGAGTTCGATCGATCTTTTCTGAAACTGACGCCAACAATTGCAGTCGTAACCACCCTGGAGGCCGAGCATCTGGATTACTATAAGGAGTTCTCGGAGATAGAGAAGGCTTTTCTGGAATTCATCAACAAAGTCCCCTTTTATGGGTCAGTGGTTATCTGTCTGGATGAGGAGACGATTCGAAACCTTTTGCCCGGGATAGAAAGACCCATCTTAACCTACGGGCTCCTGCCTCAAGCGGATATTTATGCTGAGGATTTGAGTTTCTCAGAAAACAGGAGTTTTTTCACAGTGTTTTATAAGGATAAAAAATTAGGAGAGATAAACCTTCGGGTTCCCGGGGTGCACAACGTTAAAAACTCGCTGGCAGCTGCGGGTGTGGGCTTGGAGCTGGACATACCCTGGGAAAAGATCTCTTTGGCTTTGAGGAATTTCTCCGGGGTCCTGAGAAGGTTTGAGATAAAGGGCGTAATCGGCCAGACCCTGGTGGTGGATGACTATGCTCATCATCCCACCGAGATATTGGCTACGCTTAAAGCGGCTAAGGACGGATGGTCAAAAAGGGTGATTGCCCTTTTTCAACCTCACCTCTATACCAGAACCAGGGATTTCTCCAGGGAGTTCGGCAGGTCGTTTTTCAACGCCGATGTATTGGTGGTTACCGATGTATATCCAGCAAGGGAGGAACCCATTCCCGGGGTAAGCGGAGAGCTGGTCGCTAAAGCTGCAAAAGAGTACGGTCACAAAGAGGTCCATTATCTTGCTGAAAAAGATAGATTAGTCCCTTTTCTTCTGGATCTGGTCAGAGATGGGGATATGCTTCTGACTTTGGGTGCAGGTGACGTGTATAAAATAGGTGAGAGTTTTCTTAAAAGTTATCGGGGTAAAAGATGAAAACAGGATATCTGGTCTGGATATCATTTATTTTCGTGGGAGGTTTTCTGTTCCTGACCAACTCACCCTGGTTTGGGCTTAAATCGGTGGTTTTGGAAGGCGATTGGCACAATGACAAAAAAGAGCAGGAAAAGTTTTTTTCATCCTATTGGGGTAAGAATATCTTTAAGATTCCTTTACAGGATATTGAGGGGAAAATTAGAGAGGAGCCCATGGTGGAAAAGGTCAGGATTGAAAGGAGGTTGCCTTCGGAGTTGGTTGTTCACTCTTTTTGGAAAAAACCTGTTTTTCTGGTAAATCTCGATAGGATCTATGGTTTGACTGAGAGTAAAGAGATAATTCCCATTTCGGATGGGGAACAAGCTTATAAGTATCCCATAATAACCGGATTGGGACTTTCCTCTTTTAACTTCTATCAGCAGATGCACACCCAGAAAGCTAACCTTTGTAAGAAGATCTACCAGGCAGTAACCGAGGTTGATCCCCATTTGTTCACCAATATCTCGGAGATAAATCTGAAGGATGCGGAAAATCCGGTTCTTTTCCTACTTCCTTTTGGGGTGAGGGTGATTTTAGGAACCGGGGATTATTTTTTAAAGATAAAAAGATTAAAGTCAGTACTCGCGGTGGAGGATTTGAAAGAAATCAAGACCATTGATCTTAGGTTCAAAGACCAGGCTTTGGTTAAAAGGAAAAACAAAAGGTAAGTATGTCTGATAGAGAATTTATAGCGGCATTGGACATAGGCACAACCAAGATCGCCTGCGTGGTAGCCGAGATGGAGGAGGAGCAGTTACCCAAGATCACCGGTTTAGGCATCTCTCCTTCAGAGGGTCTCAGGAAGGGAGTGGTGGTGAATCTGGAGAAGACCATTCAATCGATCATCGGTGCGGTGGATGATGCTGAGCTTATGTCCGGGATAAAAATCGAATCGGTTTTCTGCGGGATTGCAGGCGATCATATAAAGAGCATCAACTCCCGCGGGGTTATCGGGCTTTCCAGCATGGAAAGCGAGATAAATTCCGATGACGTTGAGAAGGTTATCGAGGCAGCCAGGGCTTTAGCCATTCCTCAGGATCGGGAGATAATTCACGTGTTACCTCAGCAGTTCTCAGTGGATGGTCAATCCGGGATCAAGGATCCGGTGGGTATGTCCGGGGTTAGACTGGAAGCCGAGGTGCATATTGTTACCGGTGCGGTTACCTCTTCTCAAAACATCTATAAATCGGTTAAAAGGGCGGGGTTGGAGATAAACGAGTTAGTTTTGGAGCCTTTAGCCTCAAGCTATGCTCTCCTTTACCCTGAGGAGAGGGAACTGGGGGTGGTTCTGATAGATCTGGGAGGAGGGACAACTAACATCGCCATATTCTATGAAGGGGGGATCCGGGACACCGCGGTTATTGGACTGGGTGGTAAGAACGTTACCAGTGACATAGCTTTCGGACTTAAAACTCCTCTGAATTATGCTGAGGAGCTCAAGAAAAACTTCGGATGCGCTTTTGCTCCGATGGCGGATGCAAATGAGATGATAAAAGTACCGGGGGTTGGTGGGCGGGAGCCTCGGGAGCTATCCAGGTCGGTTTTAGCTTCGATTGTCGAACCCAGAATGGAGGAGATATTTGAGCTGTGTTTGAGGGAGATCGAAAAGGGGGAGCATCTGGACCTTCTGACCAGCGGAGTGGTTTTGACCGGTGGTGGAGCTTTGATGGAGGGGATGGTGGAACTTACCGAGAAGGTCTTTGATATGCCCGCCAGAGTGGGGAAACCCAAGGGATTCACCGGGCTTACCGAACAGGCCTCTTCTCCCATCCACTCAACCGGCATTGGTTTGATACTTTATGGTCAGAATCATAACAGGGAATTAAATCAAACTAAAGGAGGAAGGATAAAGAAAGTCTTTGGTAATTTTAAAAGTTGGTTAAACGAATATTTTTAAAGAGAGGAAGGATTTATGCTGTTCGAGTTAGAGATGGAAAATAAGACCTATGCCAGGATGAGAGTTGTGGGCGTAGGTGGAGCTGGAGGGAATGCCGTTAATCGGATGATCGAGGCCGGTCTTTCCGGAGTGGATTTCGTCTCGATCAACACCGATGCTCAGGCTCTGGACAACTCCCGGGCTTCCCAGAGAATCCAGATAGGGAGCAGGGTTACCAAGGGATTGGGTGCTGGATCGGACCCGATACTGGGGAGGAGAGCCATCGAGGAGGACCGAGATCTGGTGGCGGAGAACCTGGTGGGAGCGGATATGGTTTTCGTCACCTGCGGGATGGGTGGAGGTACCGGCACCGGTGCTGCTCCGGTTATCGCCGAGACGGCAAAGGAGCAAGGAGCTTTAACCATTGCGGTGGTGACCAGACCCTTTGATTTCGAGGGGAAGAAGAGGATGTACAAAGCTCTTACCGGAATCGATGAGCTGAAGGATAAGGTCGATACCCTGATCGTCATTCCCAACCAGAGGCTTTTGAACGTGGTTGATCGGGATACCAAACTGACCGATGCGTTCAAGCTGGCAGATGACGTTCTACTCCAGGCAACCAAGGGTATCTCCGATCTGATTATGGTTCCAGGATTGATCAACCTGGATTTCGCAGATGTAAGGGCGGTTATGTCGGAGATGGGAGACGCGATCTTCGGAACGGGACAAAGTAACGGAGAAAACCGAGCCTCCGATGCTGCCCATAAGGCTATCGACAGTCCCCTTTTGGAGGATCTTTCCATCTCCGGAGCAAAAGGGGTGTTGATCAACGTCACCGGAGGAGCTGATCTCACTTTGCATGAGGTGAGCGATGCTGCTCAGGTGGTGGTGGATGCTGCTGGCACGGATGCTAACATCATCTTCGGAGCGGTTATCGACCAGGCATTAAAGGATGAGATAAGGGTTACGGTTATAGCAACCGGTTTCGGGGAGAGAATGCACTCCTCCAGACTTGAGGGGGAGGAAGAGAGGTTCGGGGATCTGTTCTCCTCCAGGAGACTCACGCTGGAGAACCATGCCTTCTCCCGGAAGAACCAGAACAACCAGAAAAGCGTTGCTCAGAAAACCAAGGTGCAGTCCTTTGCCCAGGATGATCTGGAGATCCCTACTTTTTTGAGGAGAAAAGCTGAGGATTAGTTTCTCCGGTTCTCAATTGAGGATAAAAGAGAGCTTTAATGTTCTCGGATAAGTCTTGGTCTGTTAGGATCAATTCACCCAACCTGCCTGTCCGGCCAGGGGAGGTTGCGGCTGCCTTGGCTTGATTTTAAAATCTTTTATGTCCTCCTTCGAGCATTCTGATTTTTTGAATAGTTCGTAATGAACAAAACGTTTCCCCATTTATCCAAGTCCCCTGTTGACAGGGGCTTTTTTTTCAATACATTAAAATAATCAGTTTGAGATTAAGTCTTTTTGGTTTGAAATATTATGCGTAAAAAATTTCTTTCTGAAAGGAAAAAACTTCTCTCATATGAAAGGGGGACTTTTTTTAAGAAAAAATTCAAATTAAGAATAGCTTTGGGTTTTCCCAACAGTTATGAACTGGGGATGTCCAATCTCGGATTTCTTACCATATATAAACTTTTAAATCAGATAGATGAGGTTTTCTGCGAGAGGTTTTTTCTCTTTGACAAAAAAGAATCCGGGGAAGTTAAAACCATGGAATCGAACCTTCCTTTGAGTCATTTTTCAATCATAGCTTTCTCTGTTGCTTATGAGCTGGACTATCTCAATATTTTAAAAATACTTAAACTTTCCGGGATTCCTTTAAAAAGCGAGCAAAGGGATAAAAGATCGCCTCTGGTTGTAGCCGGGGGAGTAGCTGTATCTTTAAATCCGGAGACTGTGGCGGACTTTTTCGACTGTCTTTTTATCGGAGAATCAGAGGATTTGATCTTGGAATTTATCAGTGAATATCTCCGGTTATCAAAGAAAAAAACATCCAAAGAGAGGATGTTTTTTTGCTTTTCGCAGATACCCGGAATCTACGTTCCGGGATTCTATAAACCTGAATATGACCAGAGAGGATGGGTAACGGATATAAAAGCAGAGGGAGGAGTTCCTCAAACAATAAAAAAAAGAAAAGTCGAACTTGGATCGATTCAGACTCACTCCCCGATTATCACGCCCTTTTCCCATTTTCAAAAGTCTTTTTTAGTGGAGGTAGGAAGAGGATGCTCCCGGGGATGCAGGTTCTGCGCAGCAGGATTTTTATACCGACCCACAAGGTTTCATACCCAGGATAACCTATTGAACCAGATACGATCCTATGCCCAGAACACAAAAAGGATCGGGCTGGTCGGCTCTCTGGTCTCCGATTTTCCCAGGTTAGAGGAACTTTGTTCTCAGATTTATGAAAAGGGATTAGAGATTCAGATATCCTCCTTTCGAGTGGATAAGGTAAAAAGAGAGCTTCTTCAGATACTGGTAAGGTCCGGGATCAAAACCCTGACCATAGCACCGGAGGTTGGTTCGGATAAAATGTGGAGGGTAATAAACAAGAAGATCTCAAGAGAGGATGTTCTGAGGTCAGTTGAGATTGCAAAGGATATGGGAGTAAGAAAGCTGAAACTCTATTTTATCGTGGGGCTGCCCTGGGAGAATCAAGAGGATATTCAAGCGATCTTAGAGTTGGTATCTGATATACACAAAATTTACAGAAAATTCGGAAGGATAACCCTTTCGGTCAACCCTTTTATACCCAAGCCAAACACACCCTTTCAGTGGGCAGGCATGAACCCAGAGCTTAAGCTAAAAGAAAAACTTCAGACCATCCTGAATAAGGTCAAAACCCTCCCCGGAGTTTCCTTTGAGAAAAAAAGCATAAGGGAAGCAACCTTTCAGGGAATATTATCTTTGGGCAACCGAAGAGTAGGAGAGGCTTTGTATTATCGGACAGTTGAGGGTTTGAATTTCAACAAATTGTGGAAAAAGGTAGGAGTTGATTTTGATTTCTTTGTTTTAGAAAATAAAAATCTTTCTTTGTTTTTTCCATGGGATATGATTGACACGGGTATAAAGAAGGAATTTTTGAAAGGGGAGTACAGGAGGGCTGAAAAGGAGGCAAACATAAATAAATTAAAAATTTAAAAAGAAAATTTAAAAATTACTCTACACCTTTGTATGTTTTACACATCATTTAGGGCTGTTGTTCAACCCCATTGTGTCATTCTGACTCCCGCTAACAGCGGGGGGAAGAATCCCATTTACGAATCATTCTTCGAATTTCCTACAAAATAAAAGACCCTTCACTTCGTTTCCCGGCCCGACCGCCAGGGACAGGCAGGGTGACATTTGTAGACTTCGGCAACATCCCCATTTAATAACTTGTGATAAGTAAATCTTAAGATCTATTGTATGGATTTGGAAAAAATAAAAAAAACCATCCATAATCTGGATGGTTTTTAAAAATTTTTGGATATTTTTTTAAGCAACCTTTTGGACCTTCCCGGCTTTAAGGCATGAGGTGCAGACGTAGATGGTTTTTCTTTTCCCGTTGATGGTGACCTTAACCCTTTGCAGATTGGGGGACCACCTGCGTTTGCTCAGGTTATGAGCATGAGAGATATTATGTCCGAACAAAGGTTTTTTCCCGCAGATTTCACATACTTTAGCCATTTTATCCTCCTCCTCGGATTACTCCAAGTATACGAACCTTAGGATATTATAATTAATAATTTTTGGAGAGCAAGGGAAATTACAAAAGGATAAAAAACACCAAAAGGATTTTGTTTGATTGATATAAAAGTTAAGTTTAAAAAGATTAGTGCCATGCCATGGAATGGTAGTAGAATTGATTTCCTTATGTTTTATCTGTTATCTGTTTTTCAAGGGTGAACTTTTTTGTAAAAAACTCAATATTGAAATTTCTTAAGCCTCTATTATTATAACATTTTTTAAATTTCTTAAGCTTGATTCAGGTCGATAACATATATAAGGCTCATTTTTGTTGACTTTTATCTTTGTTACAGTATATTCTATTGAAGGTTATAGATTTGATGTGAAGATTTAAAAGAATAAGCTATGGAGCAATTAAAGGATGAAAAAAGATTGAAGGTTTCGGTTATCGTGCCGGCCTACAATGAGATGGAAAACGTTCCTATTCTGGTGGAAAAGTTTGCTGAGATGCTTGAAAGATCCAAGTTGAAAGCCGAGTTAGTGCTGGTGAATGATGGTTCCACTGACAGGACTTTGGAGAAGGCAAAAGATTGTGAGAAAAAATATCCTTTCCTGAAAGTTGTGTCTCATCGCACCAACAGGGGGATAACCGATTCCCTTTTGACCGGTTTTGAAAATTCAAGGGGTGAGATTTTCACCTTCTGGCCAGCTGATTTGCAATATCTGCCTGAGGACATTCCCAAAATGATTGAAAAAATAGATGAGGGCTTCGATGTGGTCTGCGGGTGGAAGCAGGGGAAATATTCAAAGAGATTTGTCTCTTTGGTTTACAATTGGCTCTCTCAAAAACTTTTTAAGGTAGAAGTGCACGATCTGAACTCGGTGAAAGCCTTCAGAAAAGAGATAGTCAAGGAGATTCCGATTTTGAGAAAGGACTGGCATCGTTACATGGTGGTTATGTCCGCGGAGAAAGGATTTAGAATCGGCGAGGTTAAAATTCCTCTCTACCCCAGAAAACACGGGGAGTCCAAATTCGGCTTCTGGAGAATACCCATAGGATTCTTTGATCTTTTAAGCGTTAAATTTCAACTCTCATTTATTAAAAAGCCTTTGCTTTTCTTCGGCTCCCTGGGGGTGGGGCTTTTCCTTTTGGGAATACTTTTGGGAGTTGTGGCAGTATTTTTAAGGATCGTCTTCAATCAGGGATTAAGACCCCTTTTGTATCTAGTGATTCTTTGTATCTTGTCCGGGATATCGTTTTTTGGCCTGGGCTTTTTAGCTGAGACCATCGCTAATCTGAAGCAGGATATCGAGGAGGTTAAGCATAGACTTAAGGAATAAAACGCCTTTTTTCGTAGTGTATTTATTATCTCAAGGTGGGTAGGTGCTTTAGCTTAAAACGACGTTTTTAACCGTGATGAGAACAGAAAAGAACTGGAAGGTTCTGGTTACAGACGGAGATGCCCTTCACTCCCTGGCAATAACCAGGTCATTAGGCTCAAAAGGGATGAGGGTAGCTGTGGCTTCCCACCGAAGGGTTTTCTCCCTTTCCTTTTACTCCAAATTCTGCAGAAAGAGATTAGTCTATCCTGATCCAGAGAAAAAGAAAGAGGAGTTTGTCAAATTCCTTTTGGATGAGCTTAAAAGAGGCGGTTATGATATATTGCTGCCGGTACGTTCCACAGTTACTCCGGTGGTGGCAGAATACAAGGAGAAGCTCAGCCGGTACACAAATTTCGTTATTCCCTCCAAGGAATCGATGGAGGCAGCTAACAACAAGGAGAAGACTTTCAAATTCGCTGATAAAATCGGGATACCCATCCCCAGAACGTTTTATCCTGAGAACCTGGACCAGGTGGAATCATCAGCAAAACAGCTGAGTTTTCCGGTGGTGGTTAAAGCATCCCACGGTGCTGGATCAAGAGGAGTTTTTTATATCAACTCAAAGCAAAAGCTCATAGATTTTTTCGGTGATTACTTTTCCACAGGAGAGCCCCAAAAAGGCAGTCGCTCGATGGTTCAGGAGCTGATACGGGGATTCGGTTGCGGTTTTTTTTCCATTTTCGACGGAGGAGAACCCAGGGCAATCTTTATGCACCGAAGGATCAGGGAGTACCCCATAACCGGGGGACCCAGTACCGTGGCGGAAAGCTATTACCACCCCAGATTAAAAGAGTTAGGTCTGAAGCTTCTGAGGGAGTTGAACTGGGAAGGAGTTGCCATGGGGGAATTCAAATTTGACCAGAGGGACAAAGAGTTCAAGCTCATGGAGATAAATCCCAAGTTCTGGGGATCTTTGAACTTGGCAATCGCCTCCGGGGTGGACTTTCCCTATCTTTTCTGTTTACAGGCGATGAACCAGAAATACAAGCCGGTTTTCGAATATAAAAAAGGGGTTAAATTCAGATGGTTGTTTCCCGGGGATTTCATGCATCTTTTAGCCCATTGTGGATTCTCTTTAGATTTTTATAAAGATTTCTTCGACTCAAACGTTTGCTACGACATCTCTTTATCAGACATAAAACCCAATATCTTGGAGCTTTTTTTGGTTGCCGGATATTTCATCCAAAACAAAGGAAAGATCAGGTATCCCCAGGGAAAACCCTTAGATCAAAGGAAGCTTTAGCCTGAAAGGATTTTTGATGGAAGATAGTGATGACCTATATATCGATCTGCACATACATTCCTGTTATTCTAAAGATTCCTACCAGAGTCCAGAAAAGATAATAAAGGTCAGTAAAAAGAAGGGTCTTTCAGCCATCGCTGTAGTCGATCATAATACCATTAAGGGAGGATTGAAGGCCAAAGAGAAGAACAAAAGCGATCTGGAGATCATAGTTGGAATAGAGATAAAAACTGAGTTTGGGGATGTGGTGGGTCTTTTTCTGGAAAAGGAGATTTGTACTAAAAATTTTTTTATCCTGGTTGAGAAGATAAAAGAACAAGGGGGATTGGTGGTTTTGCCTCATCCCTTTAAAAAGCATAAACTGGAGAAAAGATTTCTGGAAAAGATAGACTTAGTAGAGGTGTTTAACAGCAGGGTGAAGGAGAGCCTAAACCAAAAAGCAGAAGATCTGGCTTTCAAACTTTCCTTACCACAGGTAGCGGGCAGCGATGCCCATTTTCCTTGGGAGATAGGTAGGGGGATGTTTAAAATGAGAAAGCCCCCAGGTTCAGTAAGCCTGAAGGAAGCTTTGCTTCACCATGAAAAAGAGATCATAAGAAAACCCTCGAGTTTTCTGTGGGTAGCTCTGAGCCAGGGTATAAAATACTCCAGAAAGGCAAAAATCATATAAGATAATGAGAATCTGGTTGTACATAGACTCCTCCTCAAAATATAAATCCAGGATAAAATATGTTTTCGATTTGTTCTTTTCCATATTTGGTTTGAATTGTAATTACCTGGAATCTCTGAAAAAGGGGGAATCAGCTTTTGAAGAGGATGATCTTTTTATAGCTTACGATAAACCGGAGAATTTGCCCTCTTTAAAAATATTTTGTGAGGGTAAAGTTGACCTTTTCTTTTTGGTTGATCTTTTTTCCCAGGTGTTTGAGATCGGTTCTAATCCCTCCCTTAAGCAGCTGAAGAAAAAGGATTCTGATTTTACCATCCCGGTAATTTTCGCTTACCCGGCTTCCGGGGAAAGCGAGATTTATTCTATGGAAACAGAAGACGGGGAGAACTTTTCGGGAATAACTTGGAAAGAGGAAAAGGGAATAATCGAAGCAGTTTTTTTTGTTGATATTTTTGCCTCATCTTTTTACTTTATATCTTTGCAGGAGGAGATCCACTCAGGTAAAAAGGACAAGCACAAAAGATTCAAAGCCGAGTTCAGCTTCAGAGGGGACAAAAACTTAATCGATTATCCTATAGTCAACTGTTACTTTAAACTTTTTTATGATCTGATTCGCAAACGATATTCAAATCGCAATCTGCCCCTGTTAAGAAAATCTTTCTGGCCCAATGGTTCTTCTCTGGCTGTTGTTTTAACCCATGATGTGGATATCCTGGAGAAGTGGTTTTTATACTCTCTTTATCGTGCGTTCCAACTACTCTTAAGGGGTAAAATTGGCTTTTTTTTCCTTTTGCTGAAGAATATCTTTAAGTCTATTCTTGCTGGTGAGAATCCGGCATACTCATTTGAGTTAATAAAAAATATGGAAAGGCAATTCGATTTCGATTCGACTTTTTTCTTTCTGGCTGGTAAACCGAGCCTGAAATCTTTTTTAAATACGGATATCACCTACGATATAACTAATCCCAGAATCAAAACTGTTGTCGAGGATTTTGAATCAAATTCCGGTGAGGTGGGCTTGCATGGGAGTTATCATTCGGCATTCGATCAGGGGAAAATGCAGGAGGAGAAAAAACTCCTGGAGAGTATCTGCGGGGATTCCCTGAAAGGCATAAGACAACATTTCTTAAGGTTTGATTTGCCCAATACCTGGTATATTCAAAAAAAGCTGAATTTCTCTTACGACTGCTCCCTGGGCTATCCCGATGCCAGCGGGTTCAGGTCCGGACTGGCTTTTCCTTTTTATCCGTACGATGATTCAAGGGATAAGCTGATTGAGATACTGGAGCTGAATACCAACATAATGGACCAGACCTATGTTAAGTACCAGGATAAGAGCTTGCAGAATATGGAAAAAAACATTTTGAAGATTCTGGATACCACCGAGGATTGCGGAGGACACGTAACTTTAATCTGGCATACCAATGTGCTGGATCAGTTTGGTTTTTTTGGTTTTATGGATGTCTATCAAAGGATATTAGAATATATTCATCGAAAAAGATTCTTTGTCGGCTCAGGAGAGGCGATCGCCGGTTGGTGGATAAAAAGGGGAAATCTTATTTTACGCAGCAGTTTTTGTTCAGGGGATAAAAATTTCTTTTGGGAATATGTATCAAAAAGCCATATAGAAAAAATAATCCTGGAATTGAATTATACCTCTATGGATCATTATCGGATTCGTGGTGAAGGGGTGGAATTCAAGATAGAGAAAAGAAAGGACTCTGTGTTAATACAGCTTTACGATTTGAAACCCGAACAGAGTTTTAAAATCTTTCTGCAGAAAAAAGATGGATAGAAAATCTAAAATGGTCGAAGGAAAGGTCTTGTTTTTAGCTCAGTCTTTTGTGAGATTCAAAGATGACATAAGCAGCCACTATCTTTTCAGTCTGGCTAAGCATATATCTAAATCAGGTTTTTCAGTGAAGGTTGTGGCTCCGCACCAGAGTGGATTAAAAAAAGCTGAGGTAATAGACGGGTTACCCATCTTTCGGTTTCGCTATATGGTAGGTCATTTTGAAAGACTGGCTTATACCGGCAATATGTACAAAATGGTAAAGGAGAATCTGATTAACAAATTTATTTTCGTTTTTTTTCTTTTCTTCTTCTTTTTGAAAGCTTATAGGATTTCAAAAAGTTATGATATCCCGATTGTTCATGCTCACTGGTGGGTTCCCAGTGGGTTGGTCGGATGTCTGGTCAGCATTTTGCTCAAACGTCAACTTTTAGTAACTACCCACGGAACGGATTTAAGGATCCTGGACGATTCTAAGATCTTTTCCCTTTTAGCCAGATTCGTTTTTCGCAGAGCTCAATACGTAACGGTTGTTTCCAGTTTTTTGAAAACCAGGCTTGTTTCCCGACTAAATCTACCGGAGAAAAAAATACTGGTAATACCCATGCCGGTTAACACCCAGAAGATCAAATTCTCCCCAGGGAGAAAAGAGAATTCTGAAAATGTTATTCTATGTGTTGCACGTTATACCAAGCAGAAAAAGTTAGATGTTCTAATCGGTTCTCTATCTCTTCTTAAGGAATGGGAAATAGATTTTAAGGCGATTTTTATCGGCGAGGGTCCAGAAAAGGAAAATCTCAAAGAAAAGATAAATGATTTGTCTTTAATGGATAGAATAAAGCTTTTGGATCTCATTCCACAGAAGGATTTGAACCACTATTACAATCTCAGCCGGGTGGTGGTTTTGCCCTCGGTGAACGAGGGTTTTGGTCTGGTTTTGGTCGAGGCGGGACTTTGCAAAAAGACGGTTATAGGCGCTTGTTCAGGAGGGATTCCCGACATAATCGAGGACGGGGTCACCGGCCTTTTGGTTCCCCCGGATGATTACAGAGCTTTAGCCCATGCGATGAGGAAAATCCTTTCGGATGAAGGTCTGGCGAAAAGATTGGGTGAGAATGCATATCAGCAAGTCTGGAAAAGGTTTTCCCCTGAAGCTATAACCAGAAGATTTCTTTTTACCTACCGGAAATTAATATGCAATTAAAAGATCTTTCTCAAAAAACCTATTTCAAGATCGGGCAGGCAATAGTCATATTTATTATCTTCTTTTTCTTGATTAAAAGCCTGACAGCCAATTGGAATCAGGTGAAAAGCTACAGCTGGGAGCTGAACTACGTTTATATCTTTTCATCCTTTCCTGTGGTGATTTTTACCTACGTTCTTCTGGTCTTTATCTGGAAGGAGATTTTGAAAAAATCCGGGTATGATTTGAGTTTCAAGAAGATGTTTAAAGTCTGGTTTGTATCCAATCTGGGAAGGTATATTCCGGGCAAGGTATGGCAGTTTCTGGGATTCATCTATCTTCTGGAAAAGGAGGGTGTTCCCAAAAGCAGAAGTTTTTTCATATCCATATTAGCCCAGTCCCTTTCGGTTTTGTCCGGTCTTTTTATAAGTGTTTTGTTTTTAAGGTATGATTTTTATGAAAGGATATTTGCCCGGAGTTTCTGGCTGAGTTTTTTGTTTTTTTTCTTTTTGTTATGGGTTCTGGTTATCATATTCTATCCCAAGCTTCTGGACTGGATTTTGAATCTGGTTTTAAGAATTTTGAAAAGAGAGTCGGTTAGTCTTAATCTGAAAACAAAAAGCATTCTTTTTTATTTTTCATCATATTTCGTTTGCTGGCTTTTGTTCGGATTTGCTTTCTGGATGTTGGTCATGGGGATAATACCGGTTAGCTTTACTTCATATTTCAACCTGACCGGCGTTTTTGCTGGTGCTTTCGTTTTGGGATTTTTGGCTTTTTTTGCTCCAGGCGGAATAGGGGTGAGGGAAGGGATTATGGTAGTATTTTTGAGCCTTTATTTTCCTCTACCGGTGGCTACCCTTATATCCCTTCTGTCCCGGGTCTGGATAACCCTGGCGGAGATATTTTGTTTTTTTGTTGCGATGGTTTGGAGATAGTATTATATAAGAATTAGTGATGGCAAAAAAATCTTTTGGCAAAAAGAAAAAATCTGAAAAGGATACCAGACGAGTTCTTCCTGGTACCGGAGGTTATTTTAAATTTTTACCGGTGGTCTTGTTTGCCCTCTTATCGGTGATCCTTTTCCACCAGTTCATCTTCTCCGATCAGATGCTTTTCGGAACTGATACCATAGAGGCGGGGGTGATGTTCCGGGATTTCTACAAGTCATTCGTAAACCAGTATCATGCCATCCCACTGTGGAATCCTTATCTTTTCGGGGGTATGCCCTTTGTCGATGCCATGCACGGGGATACCTTTTATCCTTTGGCTTTTATTCAATTCTTTCTGCCCCTGCACAAAGCCTTAGGTTGGAAGTTGGTTTTAACTGTCTTTTTGACCGGGCTTTTCACCTATCTTTGCCTTAGAGCTTTCGGTTTTGACCGGGGAATTTCAACCCTGGGGGGATTAGCCTACATGTTTTCCGCTAATTTGGTCTCCTGGGTTTACGGGGGGCAGGACGGACGGATGTACATAACCTGCCTTTTACCTTTGCTTTTTTTCTTTCTGGAGAAAAGTCTAAATACCAAAAGATTTATTTATTATTTAGGTTTGGGAATGGCCATTGGCCTTTTGATTTTGGCTAATCATCCCCAGTTAGCTTATTATGCCCTGTGGGCTGTGGGTCTTTATTTTATCTTCAGGCTGGTTTTGCATTATAAAGACCAAAAAGAGAAAAGTTTTGCCCAGAGGATAAAGCCTCTGGTAAAACCGGTTTTACTTTTTGTCTTCGCCGTCTTCATCGGGTTGGCTTTATCTTTGATTCAGCTTCTGCCTCCTTACATTTACGTTAACAAATACTCTCCTCGTGCCGAAGGGGCAAGGGGTTACGATTACGCCACCTCCTGGTCATCTCATCCCGAGGAATTGGTCTCCCAGGTAGTTCCTGAATTCTGCGGTTACACGGTTCAACAGGAAAATACCTACTGGGGACGAAATCCTTTTAAGCTTAACTCCGATTACGGCGGGATCGTCTTTTTGTTTTTTGCTTTTCTTTCTTTGTTTGTGATCAAAAGTAGAAAAAAATACTTCTTTTTAGGGTTAGTACTTCTAGCCTTGATATACTCCCTGGGCGCTCATACCCCCATATATCGGCTTTTCTACTGGCTTGTCCCCCAGGTTAAAAATTTCAGGGCACCGAGTCTGATCTTCTTTTTGTTTAATTTCTCAGCGGTGTTTTTGGGCTGCCTGGGATTGGAAAGGATTTTGAATGATAAAAAAACAAAAGAAGATCAAAAAATAATTTTTAACTTTTTAAAGGTGGCAGTCATAATCTTTGCTTTACTGGCAATACTTTTCTCCATAGGGGGAAAAGCTTTATTATCGATATGGAATACAGTTTTATATCCTGATATCTCGTTGGGTAAAAAGGGGATTTTGTCTGAGAATCTAACCAGTATCTCGGGTGGTTTATGGATATCCTTCATTTTGGTTGGACTGGTTGCTTTGGCAGTTTATCTTCTGTTTCGACAGAAGCTACCCCGAGAGGCGTTTTTGGTCTGGATCGGGGTGCTTTTAGTTTTTGATTTATGGAGGGTGGATTTTAAGTTTATTCATAATTATGATTACCACAGTCATTTTAGAGAGGATTTTGCCGTGAAATTCCTCAAGGGTGATCCTGAGCCTTCAAGGACTTTGGTTATTCCGGGAACCTATTCCACCAATAACTTTCTAGCACTGCACCGAATCAAGCAGGTTTTTGGTGGACACGGTAATCAGCTAAAAAGATATGATGAGTTCACAGAGAGATACTACCGGGAGGATGCTTCAGATCAGAAGGAATACTACCAGCGTTATGCTGAGTTTCTTTTTGGGCCCAAACCCGAGCTTTTGAACGCCAAATATATTCTTTCCAGAACCGAACTTGACTACCCTAAATTCGAAAAGGTCTCTCAGGGAGATGGGGTGGTGATTCATAAAAACAAAGGTTATTTGCCCAAGGTGAGGATTGTTCACCAATATGAGGTTATCGGAGACCAGAAGAAGATCTTAGAAAGAATAAAAGAGCCTGATTTCGATTACAAAAATTCTGTGATACTGGAGGAAGACCCACATCTTGATCTTGGGCAAGAGGATACCCTTTCGGTAACTGAATGGGGAGAGATGGTTCAGGATAAGATAAACATTATGTCAGTTAAAGTCAAACTCCAGGCTCCCGGAATCGTGGTCTTGAGCGATAACTTCTACCCGGCCTGGAAAGCGTATGTGGATGGGAAAGAAAAGAAAATATTCCGTGCCAACTATGTTTTCAGGGCTTTGGCTCTGGAGGATGGAGAACATATGATAAGATTCGTTTTTGATTCTGTACCCTATAAGGTGGGTAAAACCAGCACCCTGTTGACAACTCTGTTTCTGGTTATTATATTTGGTTTTTGTGGATTCAGAAAGATTGTGTATGGTAAAAATTCTTAGTCACTTTCAAAGGTTTCAAAATCCTTAAGGTCATTTGGCAGTTTTAAAAATATGAAAATCAAAGGACAGAATTTTTTTGTTTCAGAAAGTTTCTTCTGTCTTGAAGAATGTTAGACATAGATAAAAATTCACCAATCCCTTGAGGTTATTTTATACTCGAATCTAAAAGATGAGAAACTTAGTTATCATTCCAACCTATAACGAGAAGGAAAACATAGAAAAAATAGTTAATCAGATTTTGGAAAAGGATCCCTCCATAGATGTCCTTATAGTGGATGATAACTCTCCGGATGGGACCGGAGAGGTGGCGGATAAGATGGTAAAAGAGAATTCAAGGATTTTGGTCATGCATAGGGAGAAGAAGGCTGGTTTGGGAACTGCTTACAAAGCAGGATTTAAATTTGCACTGGAAAATGGATACGATCATATCTTTGAGATGGATGCGGACTTCTCACATGATCCTAAATATATCCTAAGATTTCTGGAGGCGATAAAAGAGGCTGATCTGGTCCTGGGCTCAAGGTACATCTCCGGGGTCAACGTGATAAACTGGCCTATGTCCAGGCTATTGTTATCCTATTATGCTAACGTCTATTCGCGCTGGGTGACCGGCTTGCCGGTTAAGGATGCTACCGGAGGTTTCAAATGCTTTAGAAGGAAAGTATTGGAAACCATAGAGTTGGATGAAGTTAAATCCGAGGGTTATTCTTTTCAGATAGAGATGAGTTTCAGGGCCTGGAAAAAAGGATTTAAGATTAAAGAAATACCCATCGTATTTGAGGACAGAAGGGAAGGAAAGTCAAAGATGTCCAAAAAAATCGTCAGGGAAGCTGTTTGGATGGTCTGGAAATTGAGATTGTGGAGCATTTTGGGAAGGTTATGAAGGTAAGAAAAAAACTATCCATCGTAATTGTGAACTACAATGTTAAGGAGTATCTGAAAAGATGTTTGGAATCGATTTTGAGGTCAGAACCTTACCAGGGAAACATCTCAGAGGTTTTTGTTGTGGATAATCATTCACAGGATTCTTCGGTTGAAATGATTAAAAGCGAGTTTCCCCAGGTTTACTTGATCTCCAATCAAAAAAACTTTGGTTTCGCCAAAGCTTGCAATCAAGGTATAAGAGAAGCCAAAGAAGACTATATCCTGCTTTTGAATCCTGATACCATATTCCCGGAAAAGGGTTTCGAAAAAGCAATTGTTTTTATGGAAGAAAACTCAGATGTTGGGATCCTGGGATGCAAAATCAAGGATCAAAAGGGGAGGTTACTCTATTCGGCCAGAAGTTTTCCTTCTCTTTCCACCTCGATTTCCTCCAGCCATTCGGTATTAAATCGAATCTTTCCTGGGAATCCTCTCTCAAAAAGATATCTGCTCAAGGATTTAGATCATTCCCGGCCTGCTGAAGTGGATTGGGTTTCTGGCTCCTGCCTTTTGGCAAGAAAACAGATGTTGGAGCAGATCGGGCTTTTGGATGAGAGGTATTTTATGTATGTTGAGGATGTGGATCTGTGCTACCGGGCTAAGGGTAAAGGATGGAAGGTGTTTTATTTCCCCGGGATTTTGTTTGTACATTTTTTGGGGAGAAGCACCTCTCAGAACAAGCTCAATATGCAGCTGGAACATCATCGAAGTATGTATCTTTTTTATCGAAAGCATTTCAGTGCAAGTTTTTTTTTAAGGTTTTTGGTACTTTTGGGGATCTGTTTGCGCCTGGTTTTTGTCAGCCTTGGTTTTTTTATTTACAAATGGCGTTGAGTTGAACTTATAAGATACCTGAATTATGAATGGACAGTTCTTAGAATTCGAGCGACCGGTGATTGAGCTGGAGAAAAGGATAAAGGATATGAAGGATTTTGCCCACAAGGAAGATGTGGAGATCTCCCGGGAGATAGAGGTATTAGAGGAGCGGTTGATAAAGCTTCAAAAGGACGTTTATTCCAATCTCTCACCCTGGCAGAGGGTGCAGTTGGCTCGCCATCCCCAGAGACCCCGCTCACTGGATTACATAAATCTTATGGCTACCGATTTCGTTGAACTTCACGGCGATAGGGGATTCGCCGATGATCGGGCGGTGGTGGGAGGTTTCGGCAAGATCAAGGGGATTGTTTTCATGATAATCAGTCAGGAGAAGGGTAAGGATACAAAGCAAAAGCTTTTTCGTAACTTCGGGATGATGCATCCCGAAGGATATCGCAAGGCATTGCGTCTGATGTCGCTTGCGGCCAGGTTCGGTAAACCAATAATTATTTTGATCGATACCCCAGGAGCATACCCCGGAATAGGAGCGGAGGAAAGGGGACAGGCTGAAGCCATTGCCCGTAACTTAAAGGAAATGTCTAATCTTCCGGTCCCTGTAATAATAAGTATCATCGGTGAGGGAGCCAGCGGCGGTGCTTTAGGCATTGGGATTGGTGATAAGATTTTTATGCTGGAGAACTCCTGGTACTCGGTGATATCCCCGGAGGGTTGTGCTGCGATTCTCTGGCGAGATGCCTCTAAAGCACCTCAGGCAGCAGAGGCTTTGAAGCTCACCGCGCCCGATCTTTTGGAACTGGGGGTAATCGACAAAATCGTCCCAGAGCCCTTGGGCGGGGCTCATCGTGACTATCTCAAACAGGCAAATCTATTAAAAGAGGAAATACTCTACGCTTTTGAGGAACTCAGGGAACTTTCAAAAGAGAAGCTTCTGGAGAAAAGGATTGAAAAATTCAGGAAAATGGGGCAGTTTAATGAGGGAATATAAAAGAGAGGGAGAGGATGTTTGATATGAAGCTTTTGGAAATTTTAGCTTGTCCCCAATGCAAAAAGAAATTAGACTACCATAGTGATGAGGAGAAACTTGTGTGTAAAAGTTGTGGGTTGAAGTACAGGATCGAGGATGACATACCAGTTTTGATCATCGATGAAGCGGAGAAGTTTTGAAAAATTCGGAGGTTAAATCATATGAAATTATCAAGGTTTTGTGACGAGGGATTAATCTCTTTCGAGTTGAAATCAAAGGACAAAGATGAGGCAATCGAAGAGCTGGTGAACCTGGCATCCAAATCCAAGCTGGTAAAGGATAAAGACGAGCTTTTGAAAGCGGTGCTGGAAAGGGAAAAGCTGGTTACCACCGGGGTAGGGTATGGGGTGGCTTTCCCCCATGCCAAAAGCAAATCGGTTAGGGGAATTGTGATTGCCTTCGGGAGGTCGGATCAGGGGATCGATTTCGATGCCATGGATAAAAACCCAGTATACCTGTTTTTCCTCATAGCTGCCCCGGAGGATGCAATAGGTGCTCATTTGAACGTTATGGCTCGGCTTTCCTATATTATGAAAAGCGAGGATAACCGAGAGAAGCTTTTAAAGATTAAAAGTCCCAAGGAGCTTCTGGAGATTTTGGATTCGGTAGAATGAATATGAAAGACCACTTTACAGAGTACTTTTGATTGCAAGTAAGTAGATAGAACTTTTGTTAAATAACAGATTATTGGAGATTGTCTTCTCAAAAAAGACACCCTTCCCCAAAGCGATCGTCATGATTTGTTAAGGAATTATCAAAGGAAAGGGAAAAAATATTTTTGGTTGGGAGATGCCCTTTGGATTTTTAAATGATAAATCCTTCGGTTTAAACTCAAACAGTTTTTAATTAGTTATTTTATTGCAAGGATTTTGGATTAATTGATATTTCAAAAGGTTGATTTTCAGGATATAAGATGGGCTGGTTAAGATCTTCTATATTAAAAGAAAACAGGATTCAGGTAATTTTTCCCTACCTGATTGCCTCCTTGATCCTGTTGGCTCTTCCCAATTCATACCAAAGGCAGCTCTCTCATTTGATTTTCGCTTTTGCGTACTCTCCTTTTTACCAACTAAATTCTAAACTAAAAGAACTATATCAAGTTAGCCAAAAAAATAAAAGTTTAAATGAAGAATTAATCCGGCTTAAGATTGAAATTCTCAGTTCCAAGGAGGAAAGCCTTGAGAATCTCAGGCTGAGGGAGCTATTGGGATTTAAGTCCAAAACGGAATATGAGGTGATTCCAGCTGAGGTCGTAGCTTTGGAACCCAATAGAAAAAGCTATATGGTGATGCTTGATATCGGTGAAAATGATGGTGTGGAGAGGAACCTCCCGGTTATAAATATGAAAGGACTAGTGGGCAGAGTCACGGATGTGGAGGAGGGGAGCTGTTGGATTGAACTCCTTTTACATCCCAACTGCAGGGTGGCAGTACTGGATCAAAGGAGCCGGGTACATGGGATTATCCGTGGAGCTCAGGGCAATCTTTTAAAGCTGGATAATGTCCCGACAGATGGGGATATTCAGGTAGGGGATAAGGTTATCTCCTCCGGATTAGGGGGGATTTTCCCAGCAGGTTTGGAGATTGGTGAGGTTAAAAAGGTGGGGGGGGTGGAGGGATGGAGGCTTTTCAAATCGATTCTGGTGAAATCAGGGGTTGATTTCAATCAATTGGAGGAGTTGTTTGTAATTAGGTTCAAAAAAACCGATTGAGATATGATTTTGGTTAAAAATTTAAATTATCAGAAAATCTTTTTCGTGATTTTGCCCATCTTGCTCATCGTTTATTTAGCCATTTTACGAGGTCCTAAAGAGGGAGCTTTATTTGGCTTTTCGATCGGTCTTTTATTGGATATTTTCAACCCCCATTTTCTTGGATTGGGCGCTTTGATAAAGTGTTTTATAGGATTTTTTGTTGGGAACTTCAAAGAGACTTTGTTTTTGGAAAGTATTTTTTCAAAGGTGGTCATCCTATTTCTGGCGGTTTTTACCAATGACCTTTTTTATATTCTTATCTCTTCGGGTTTTGGTTTTCAAAGGACTTTTGAGGTTTTGTGGTATGGCTCTCTTCTATCCGGGTTATACACCTGTTTCTGGGGATTTTTCCTTTTTGTTTTTCCCAAGAAAATTTCAATCAGATTAACTTAAAAAATGAAACCTTCGGACCACGATAAGGAAAAAAGGAGCAGGATTTTGCTTTACACCATGATTTTTTTTCTGGGTGTGATTTTTTTCCGACTGCTCCAGATTCAGATAATCAAAAACTCCTATTACCACAAGATCTCCGATGAGAATAGGATTCATCCGGTTGCCTTGATTGCTCCGAGAGGGATTATCTATGATCGGGAGAAAAAGGCATTGGTATCCAATAGTCCCTCCTATACCCTATCCGTTTTTCCCTACCAGGTGAGAGGGAGGAAACAGTCGGAGGTTTTAAATAAACTATCATCCATTTTAGATTTGAAAAGGTCTTATCTGGATGGGAAATTGGAGGTGGGGTGGCCCGAAAGGTATCAGGCAATAAAACTGAAAAGGGATGTTGATTTTTCCACCCTGTGCGTAATCGAGGAGCAAAACGAGGATCTGGCTGGAGTGTTTTTCGAGACGGAGTTAAAAAGACGATATCTTCAAAAGGATTGGACCGGATCCCTTCTGGGCTATGTTGGGAAGAAACCGGCTCAGATAAATGATACCATAAAAACCCAGACCACTGAGCTTTTCGGAATAAAGGGGATCGAGAAAAGATATGATAATGATCTCAGGGGTCAGATTGGGATTAAGTATTATGAGGTGAGCGCAGTTGGTAAAATTTTAGGTGACCTGGAGGAGAAAAAAACGGTTTTGCCCACCAAGGGTTCCGATTTGATTTTGACCATTGACCTGGACCTGCAGAATACCGCGGAGATGGCCTTAGGTCACTATGAAAGCGGATGCGTTATTGCCATGGATCCGAAAACTGGAGAGATATTGGTGATGGTAAGCAAGCCCGGGTTTGATTCAAATCTATTCAGCGGAATTTTGACCGAGGAAAAATGGGAAGAGCTTTCCAGTCATCCCCAAAGGCCCTTGCTCAATCGATGCATTCAGGGACTTTATCCTCCCGGTTCCACTTTGAAGCTTTTAACTGCGGCTTCAGCTTTGGAGGAGGGTATTATTGGACCCAACACTTGTCTTTCTCCCTGTGGGGGAGCTTTTTTCTTCGGTAACAGAGCTTTTCATTGCTGGAAGCCCGAAGGTCACGGAAAGATCGACCTCGAAGAGGCGATCATCTTTTCCTGTGATGTCTACTTTTATCAGCTGGGCTTGAGGTTAGGTCTGGAGAGGTGGTCAGAATATGCGAAAAGATGTGGTCTGGATAGACTGGTGGAGGTTGATTTACCTTTTGAGCAAAAAAGTTTCATACCAACCCTTAATTTCTACCGGGAGAAATACGGAAGAGGAGAATGGGTTAGAAATCTGGTTATAAATTTAGGCATTGGCCAGGGAGAGGTGATTTTAACCCCAATTGCTTTATGTGCTTTTTACTGTGGCTTGGTTAACCAGGGAGAGGTTTATCGTCCCCATCTTCTCAAGGAATCGATCGAGAGAGGGAAAAGGTTAGTTAATAGACCTGATCTTTTATGGAAGCTTCCCTTTTCAGCCAGAACCCTGAATATTGTGAAAAAAGCGTTAGTCGGGGTGGTGAACCATCCTCAGGGTACCGGAATCGGTGCCAGGATGGAAGGGATTGTTGTGGGTGGAAAGACCGGAACTGCGGAGAATCCCGATGGAGAACCGCACGCCTCCTTCGTGGGCTTTGCTCCGGCCGAGGATCCGGAGATTTTAGTTTGCGTGCTGGTTGAAAACGGTGGCCACGGAGGGGAGACGGCAGCTCCCATCGCTAAGATCATTTTGGAGAAGTATTTTGATAAGAAGGAACAAAGGAATATAAGGGTTGAAATACCCGCTCAAAAGAAAAAGGATTTTTAAGTGTCAAGATGATTAAGCTTAAATTTAAAAGTCAAAAATTTGACCTGCCTCTTTTCCTTGCTGCTTTTCTGCTTTGCATCCTGAGCGCGCTTGTGATCTACAGTGCTAAACACAGCTCTTCTTCTCCTTTTGGGAACACACTGTATTTGAAGCAGATTTTATGGATTTTTTTGGGAGTCGCAGCCGCTTCGCTGCTGTTTTTCGTTCCCCTGAGATTTCATGAGGTCTTCTCCTATGTCTACTACGGAGTGGGAATAGCTTTGCTTTTAGCGCTTTTTGTACTTGGTTCTTCCCGGTGGTTCGGTTTTGGACCTTTCAATTTTCAGCCCTCCGAATTTTTGAAGGTAGCTTTCGTTTTAGCTTTAGCTAGATTTTTTACCTATTCCAAAAGATCGATTTATAGCTTCAGCTGGATAGGCATGGCTTTGTTCCTGGTGCTTTTGCCCTTTTTGCTTGTTCTCAGACAGCCTGATCTGGGGACTTCTTTGGTTTTTCTTTTCGTATTTATGGTGATGCTTTTCTGGTCAGGAGTACCATACCTGTATGTAGTCATTGTGGTCTCACCGCTTGTCAGTTTAATCTGTGGTTTTAACCTTTTCGCCTGGGCAGTATTTTTTCCTCTTTTGATTTTACTTTTGTATTATTTAAGACCCAACTTTTTGTTTTCTTTAGGGGTTTTGATAACAAACCTTGCTTTTGGCTCGGTCAGCCTTCTGGTGTGGAATAATTTACATCAGTACCAGCAAAGCCGGATTTTGGTCTTTCTCAATCCGGGCATAGATCCTCATGGAGCCGGGTATCAGGTGATCCAGTCCAAAGTGGCTATTGGCTCGGGTGGGCTTTTGGGCAAGGGCTTTCTGCAGGGGACCCAGACCAAACTCGATTTTCTTCCTGCGCAACACACCGATTTCGCCTTTTCGGTTTTAGGGGAGGAAATGGGCTTTCTGGGAGCTCTGGTTTTGGTTTTTATTTTTTCTTATATCGTATTTAAGGGCTTTCAGATGGCCCGCAAAGCCAGAAACCTGTTCGCAAGTTATGTGGCGGCTGGTATCATTTCGATCTTTGCTTTTCAGGTGGTGGTGAACATTGGGATGGCCCTTGGAATTATGCCGGTTACCGGACTTCCCTTGCCTTTCGTGAGCTACGGAGGTTCATCTATGATCGCCTTTTGGATTCTTTTGGGTCTCCTGTTGGTCATTCAATCCAAGTGGCATGAATATTAAAGTGTTTAGATTTTGGTTTCTGATTTAGTTTTATTTGCGTATCTTTTAGATAATTTCTATTCTTTTTTATATGGTTCCTGTTCTTTTTAAAATCGGTCCTTTTGTGATAACCGGCTATGGGGTATTGTTGACTTCGGGATTTGCATTGGGATTGTGGCTTTCTCTTTTTAGAACCCGAGGCTCTGGAATAAAAAAAGAGATTATCTTGGACCTTTTTTTGATTGTCCTTTTGTCTTCCGTTTTTGGTTCGAGGTTTTTCTACGTTGTTTTTCATCTGGAGGAATTCAGGGGAGGAATTTGGGAGATGGTCAATCCGGTTCAGTCCACCGGCCAGGTGGGTATCGCCGGGCTCTCAATGGTGGGAGGGATTTTGTTGGCTATCTTTTCGGGAATTTTATATCTATATATAAAGAAAGCAAACATCTGGAAGGTAGCTGACGTTGTTGCTCCGGCTTTTCCTCTGGGTCTGGCCGTCACCAGGATCGGATGTTTTTTGAATGGATGCTGTTTCGGAAAGCCGACTGATTCTTTTTGCGGAGTGGTATTCCCTCACGATTCTCCGGCTGGTTATTTTTTCCCGGATACACCCTTGTATCCATCCCAGCTTTTCTCCTCTTTTTTCGGAGCAGCGATCTTTTTGGTTTTAATTTTTTTGGATAAAAGAAAAAAATTCGATGGTTTCACCTTCTGGCTTATGGTAATGCTTTATTCGATTGCCCGGTTTGTGGTTGATCTTTTCAGGTACTATGAGGAGAGCATGGTCTTTTTGCGAATCGGGAATACAAACTTCTCAATTAACCAGCTGGTCGTGGTCTTTTTGTTTTTAACCTCCCTTTTGGCTTTCAGTTTCTTAAGAAAATCAAAAGGCTGAATTTTAAATCCATTTTTCGGGAAATGAGTTCCCTCCTTTTTAAACTTTTAAATCTTTTTTTGGAATCGAAAGATTCGGTTCTTGATTTTATCTATCCTCCCCACTGTTTGGTTTGTGGTAGATATCTGTCTAAAAAAGAGGGGCATGTTTGTGAGGGTTGCTGGAATGGTTTAGGGATTTTGCCCCACCCTTTCTGTCCGGATTGCAAGTCCTTTTTCCCTGAGGATAAGGACAGATGTTTTTTCTGCTCAGGTAATTCGAACCTTTCGTGGGTGAGATCATTGGGAACATTTGATGATTTTTACCAAGAGCTTATCCATCAATTTAAATACAAAGGAAAGGTAAGCTTGGGGAAAAGATTGAGCAGGAGATTGAGCCAACAGATGAAGAAAGACAATAGGCTTCTCCGGTTCGATCTTCTGATTCCGGTTCCATTGCATCCGGCAAAGAGAAGGGAGAGGGGGTATAACCAGAGTGAGATTTTGGGAAAGGTTATCTCCAGAGAGATGAACATACCTCTTTTAAAAAATGCATTAAAAAGGATAAAGAAGACTGAAGATCAAACTAAACTGAGTGATGAGGAGAGAAAAGAGAACGTTAAAGATGCATTTGAAGTTTCCTCTCCTGAGGTGATAGAGGATAAGAGAATAGTGTTGGTTGACGATGTGATAACCACAGGTGCTACCCTTAACGAGTGCGCCAGGGTTTTAAAGGATAATGGAGCGAAAAAGGTTGTAGGTGCGACCCTGGTTTTAGCTTTTAAATAAATAGTAAATCAAGGCTTTAGCCTCGATAGTATCATCCCTGAAGGATTAAGTAACGACTTGGTCTGAGTACTGCTTAATGTATACTCCTACAATATATGTAAGGGTCTTCCATCCAGCTTTAAAACGGATTCCCTGACAGCTTCAGACAGGGTGGGATGAGCGTGAATGGTATCGATTATATCTTTTGTTTTGGCTTTAAGCTTTATAGCTAAAGTTAGCTCGGCTATCAGTTCAGATGCCCTATTTCCCATTATATGCGCACCAATTATCTTGTCCGAACCATCCTCCGCTATGATCTTTACAAGACCCTCCGGTTCGTTTTCAGCCTGTGCTTTTCCGCAAGCAATAAAAGGGAATTTCCCTGTTTTTATTTTTGTGCCCTTTTCCTTTGCTTCCTTTTCAGTTAATCCAACCGAGCTTATCTCAGGATAGGTGAAGGTGCATCGGGGCACTGCAGTGTAGTCCATTTTATTCTGTTCTCCCAGGGCATTCTCGACTGCTCTCTCAGCCTCCATGGAGGCAACATGAGCCAGAAGCCAGCCACCAATGCAATCACCAGCTGCATAGATATCTGGAACGTTTGATCTCATATATTCATCCACTAAAATAGTCCCATTCTCCGTTTTCAAATCTATTTTATCCAATCCCAAACTCTGGGTATTTGCCTTTCTTCCAACTGCTACCAGGATTTCATCTGCTTGGAGTTCTATCTCTTTTTCCGGAGTTTGAACTCTTACTAACTTTTTATCATCACCCTTGGATTTGATTTCCATGACTTTTGAATTAGTATATATTTCCATTCCTTCCTTTTCCCATAATCTTCTTAGATTCAAAGAGATCTCATCATCCTCTGAGGGTAAGATTTGCGGTAGGATCTCAACAATAGACACTTTGGAGCCAAAAGCGTGATATATCGAGGTGAATTCACAACCTATTGTGCCAGCTCCTATGACTAAAAGGTGTTCTGGAATCCGTTCTATGTTCAAAGCTTGAGTGCTTCCCATGACACTTTGTTGAGTGACTCCCGGAAGGGGAAGCTCAATCGGATTAGAGCCGGTTGCAATAAGTATTTTTTCGCCTGATATCTTCTCTTTTTGTTTTTCTTTTTTTTCGACCTCAATCGTTTTTTCATCCAGAAACTCTGCTGTACCCTCAATCAGGTTTATTCGTCTTGATTTTAAAAGATGTTTTACCCCGCTCACCAGACGCTTTACCGTAAGCTCTTTTTTTCTCATCAGAAGGGAAAGATTCAAATCCACCTCTTTTATGTTCAATCCGAACTGGGAAGCTCTTTTTGTAAGGGAGAGAAGATGAGCTGATGAGGTCAGGACCTTGGTGGGAATGCACCCCACATTTAAGCATACCCCTCCCACCTGGTTTTTTTCTATCAAAGTGACTTTAGCCCCGAGCTGAGAAGCCCTTATCGCTCCCACGTATCCTGCGGGTCCTGCACCGATTATAATCAAATCACATTTCTCTGCCATCTTTTTCTCCTTGGAGTTTAAGGGAAAATAGTTTAAAGTGAAGATAAGTCAAGACAAAAAAGGTTTGACTCTTTACCCTACCAGATTATATTAAAAAGTTAAACCTTCATCAAAAGAGGTGCATATGTCTTTTGATTATAAGTTGCTTATCGGTGGCAAGTGGGTTGATGGGGAAAAGAAGATCGAGGTGAAAAACAAATATAATAACCAAGCAATCGGCACCGTTCCTTTAACCGATGAGAACCTGTATGAAAAAGCGATAAAAAGCGCACAGGAAGGTTTTTCAATTATGTCCCGGCTTCCTTCCCATAAAAGGTCCGAGATACTAAAGAAAGCCTCATCTTTGATTGCAAAGAATCAGAAAAATCTTGAGGAAACGATTGCTCAGGAGGCTGGCAAGCCCCTTAAGTTCTCCAGAGCAGAGGTTAAAAGAGCTGTTCAGACTTTTAAGTTCGCTTCGGAGGAGGCTAAACAGATCCATGGACAGACCATTCCCATGGATGCTGCTTCAGGTGGCGAAAACAGGATCGGTTTTTATATGCGCTTTCCTGTGGGGATAATAGGTGCTATCTCCCCTTTCAATTTTCCCTTGAATTTAGTGGCTCATAAAGTAGCTCCGGCTATTGCCTGCGGCAACTCGGTGGTTTTGAAGCCCGCTACCATGACCCCCCTGACTTCTTTAAAGCTGGGTGAGATTTTAATGGAAGCGGGACTTCCGAAGGGAGGTTTGAACATAATTATAGGACCTGGCAGCACCGTGGGAAACTGGCTGGTAAAAGACCCGAGGATTCAAATGCTAACTTTTACCGGAAGCCCCCCGGTTGGGAAAAACATAAAGCAAAACTCGGGATTGAAAAAGGTAACTCTGGAGCTAGGTAATAACTCGCCCTGCATTGTGGATAAAGATTGCGACCTGGATTTCGCAACCCAAAGATGTGTGGTGGGAAGTTTTGCTTATTCCGGGCAGGTTTGCATCTCGGTTCAGAGGATATATGTGCATAAGGATATTTTTAAAAAATTCACCTCCGATTTTCTGGAAAGGACAAAGAATCTAAAAGTGGGGGATCCTTTGGATGAGGATACTGATGTGGGGCCGATGATTACCGAGGGAGAAGCAAAAAGAACCGAGGAGTGGGTAGAAGAGGCGATTGAGGGTGGTGCAAAAATTCTCATAGGTGGAAAGAGGGAAGGTGCAATTTACTATCCCACGGTTTTGACCGGCGTTGAACCGGAGATGAAGGTAGTCAATACCGAGATCTTCGCTCCAGTGGTTTCAATTATCCCCTTTGATGATTTTTCAGATGCGGTAAGGATGGCAGATGATTCTGTTTACGGTCTTCAAGCTGGGGTTTTCACTCAGGATATCAATAAGGCTTTCCAGGCAGTAAAAGGTATAAAAGTGGGTGGGGTGATAGTAAACGACATTCCCACCTACCGGGTTGACCATATGCCCTATGGCGGGGTGAAGGAGAGCGGGATCGGAAGAGAAGGGTTGAAATTTGCAGTGGAGGAGATGACCGATATCAGGATGGTGGTGATTAATCTACCTGAATGATATTGGGTTAAGGGGCAAGGGTCAAGGGGCAGGGAGAAAAGCACAGAGTAATTTAAAAGATATTGATCAGGTCAGTAAGATGAATAGAACAATACTTTATCTTTTAACATTATTTATTTTGGTGATTTTAAGTTGCGGGGGAAACGTTCAGAAGTCAGCTTATACTGGTGTACTGGAGGGTAAGACCATTCACCTTCCAGCGCTTACCGGTGGAAAGATAATAGAGCTCTTTGCGGATGAAGGTGAGGAGGTTGCCTCTGGAGATACCCTGGCGGTGATCGATACCACCGAGCTTTCACTTCAACTAAAGCAGTTGGAAGCCAGCTTGGAGGAGCTTGAGGTTAGGGAGGAGATAGCTGGTACTAACCTCGATCGTGCTAAAGTTGATTTGGACTATATACAGAAAAAGGAGAAGAGGATCGAGGCCCTGTATGAAAAACAGGCTACCGCTCAACAGAACTTAGATGATCTACGCAACCAATTGCAAAAGGTAGAGTCAGCCCACAAGGCAGCTGGTCAGGAAGTCCGCAGTCTTCTGGCACGTAAAAAGCAGTTGAAATCTCAGATAGAAATCACTCAAAAAAGGATAACCGATGCGACCATAACCTCACCGGTAAGTGGAATCATAGCTACCCGGTATTATGAAACGGGGGAGGCTGTTTTGTCTATGCAGCCTGTGTTTGAGCTTGTTCACATCCAAAAGCTGGAGGTGAAGATTTACATTTCAGAAGAAAAGCTCCCCCAGGTGCGGTATGGTCAAAAAGTAAAGATCAGGATTGACGGATTAAAAGAGGAAATGGAGGGCAGTATCAGCTGGATTAGTCCCAAAGCGGAGTTCACCCCGAAGAATATCCTTACCCCGGAAACTCGAACCTCTTTGGTGTATGCGGTCAGGATAATCGTTTCCAATCCAGAACGCGTTCTAAAACATGGCATGCCGGTGGAAGTGATCCTGTAGCATTTCGAAGTGACGTTTCTCAAAGTGAGGGTGTTTAGCCTGGGATGAAGGTAATTGAGATAACAGATTATTGTAAAAGATATGATGGGGTGGCAGCGGTAGAAGGTGTTACCCTAAAAGTTGAATACGGGGAGCTTTTTGGCTTGATCGGGCCGGATGGAGCTGGCAAGACTACGCTTTTGCGGGCAATCTGCACCCTTTTAACTCCGGATGAGGGCAAAATTTTGGTTATGGGCAAAGATGTTACCCAAAGCATTATGGATATCCGGTCACTTGTGGGGTACATGCCTCAGCGTTTCTCCCTTTACCAGGATCTGTCGGTGGAACAGAACCTCCGCTTTTTTGCTGATCTGTTTGGTGTAACAGAGGGAAAACGAGAAAGGAGGCTTTTGCAACTTTTTGAATTTTCGCGTCTGGCTCCTTTCAAAAAAAGAAAGGCGGGCGAGCTCTCCGGAGGGATGAAGCAGAAACTTTCTCTGTCCTGCGCACTGATCCACACGCCTGAGATACTGGTTCTGGATGAGCCCACTTACGGGGTGGACCCGATTTCCCGTCAAGAGTTCTGGGAGATTCTGCGTTCCATTCAAAAAGAGAAAACCACCATTTTAGTCTCCACCGCTTATATGGATGAAGCCGATCTGTGTGACCGGGTTGCTTTGATGCACCAGGGTAAGATAACGATGGTGGGTACACCTGAAAAAATCAAAGCCAGTTTCCACTACCACCTTTATCGGCTGGAGGGAAAAGATGTTCGTTTTTTACGTGATTTTTTCCAAAAACTTCCATCGGTCCGCTCAACTCAGCTTTTTGGTGATACGGTTCATGTCAGCTTTTGCAAAAAGCCGGCTTTATCGGATTGGAAGAATTGGCAAAGGGATTCCCGGGGGAATTTAAAGCGGTGGGCATCTCAGCCCCCGAGCATGGAGGATGTGTTTATGGAATCGACTGAAAAAGAAAGATAATCATGCCAGAGATTTCGGTAAAAACGGAAAACCTGGTGCGAAACTTCGGCAGTTTTGTAGCAGTGAATCAGGTCAACATCGAGGTGTACCAAAAGGAGATCTTCGGATTTCTGGGAGCTAACGGAGCGGGCAAGACCACCATGATCAGGATGCTGTGCGGGCTGCTTAAGCCTTCTTCCGGAAAAGCAACGGTAGGAGGTCTGGACGTCTATCGTCAGAGCGAGCAGATAAAACGGAGCATAGGTTATATGAGCCAGAAATTCTCCCTTTATGAGGATTTGACCGTGGAGGAGAACATAAATTTTTATGGCGGGATTTACGATCTCAATCAAAAACGGATTCAGAAAAAGCGGGATGAGATTTTCTTTAGTTTGGGAATGGGCGATTATGCAAGAACTTTAACTTATGATCTGCCCCTGGGTTTTAAGCAAAGACTGGCTTTAGGATGTGCTCTTTTACATGATCCCCGGATACTTTTCTTAGACGAACCCACCTCAGGGGTGGATCCCAAGGCTCGAAGGGATTTCTGGGAGATCATTCATCAGACCGTGGCTTTAGGGACCACAATTTTCGTCACCACCCATTTCATGGAGGAGGCTGAATACTGCCATCGGGTCTTTATTATGGATGCTGGTAAGATCATCGCTCTGGATACGCCCACAAAACTAAAAAACCGTTACAAAAAAAAGAGTATGCAGGAGGTGTTTGTTACCTTGGTTGAAAAACAACAGGAGAAAAAAACAAACCCTATGCCTGATTCGAATGATAAGATGTCGTGATAAGATGTTTCCTTTAACTGTCAGGATCGAGAAGAAAAAGATATCAGGATGAGTTTAAGCAAAGATCGAATATCTGCTATTGCTCGCAAGGAGTTTTTCCACATCATCTATGATTTTCGCACCCTGTTCATTATCTTTCTGATGCCCGTGGTTCAGCTGATCATATTTGGTTATGCTCTAAATCTGGAGATTCAGAGGGTGGATATGGCAGTAGTCGATTTGGCCCGATCCACCCAATCTCGCAAGCTGGTGGGACAGTTTAGCGGGAGTAAATTCTTTCGACCCTTCTTTTATCAGGGCAGGTTGGACGACTTGGAGGATCTGTTCAAATCCCGAGAAGCTAAGGTGGCAATGGTAATCCCTTTTGATTTCGAACGAAAGTTGCAAAATGAAACAAGCGTTCAGGTTCAATTTCTGGTGGATGCCTCGGATGCCAACGCAGCTATCCTTATCAGAAACTACTGCAACCAGGTGATTATGGACTACAATGAAAACCGTGGGGTAAAGCTTCCCCTTCCTTTTGATCTTCGCAGTACCATTCTTTTCAATCCGGAGCTTAAAAGCTCTCATTTTTTCGTACCGGGGGTGATAGCCATGATTCTGATTATGATCTCAGCGCTTTTAACCAGCATCACCATTTCCCGGGAGAAGGAGACCGGAACAATGGAACAGATTTTAGTTTCACCGGTTCGACCTTTGGAGATCATTTCAGGGAAGGTTATCCCGTACATCGTTTTGGCTTTTCTCGATGCCGCAGTTATTCTGTTGGTGGGACTGGTGGTTTTTAAGGTACCGTTTAAGGGGAGTTTGTTTTTGCTAACCGGGCTTACCGTTTTATACATCCTGACAGCTCTGAGCCTGGGACTTTTAATTTCCACCCAGGCGCGCACTCAGCAGGTGGCCATGATGATGGCACTTCTGATTACCCTTCTTCCCACGGTTATGCTTTCCGGTCTGGTTTTTCCCATTGCCTCGATGCCCAAGCTTTTGCAATACCTGACCTATCTGATTCCTGCTCGCTATTTCCTTTTAATAGTTCGGGGTATTATGCTTAAGGGAAGCGTTTTTTCGCAACTTTTGGGGCCTTGTTTTTTCCTGGCGCTTTTGACCCTTATCCTATTGGGAGTTTCGGTTAAAAGATTCAACATGAATCTGGAGAGGTGAGATGCAGAGGATTTTCAGTATGATGGTAAAGGAGTTCAAGCAGGTCTTCAGAAATCGTCCCATGCTCAGCATAATTTTCATCGCTCCCATCCTGCAGCTTTTTATCCTCGCTTTTGCCATCACCACCGAGGTTTTGCATATCAAGCTTTTGGTCTGTGATCTGGATCGAAGCCAGGTAAGTAAAGAGGTTGTGCGAGGATTTGGGAATACCGATCGATTTGATCTTTTGGGTTTTTCCACTGACTTAAAGGAGATAAAAGAGAAAATGAAAGCGTGGGAGGCTCAGATGGCTCTGGTGATACCGCCGGGATTTTCTCGGGATCTGGGACGTGGGCAGAATCCTGAGATTCAGGTGGTGGTGGACGGTGTTGATGGGAACACCGCCGGGGTTGCCCTGGGTTATGCCAGAGGCATTTTGGGAGAGTTCGGGACGAATTACGTAAAAAATCGACCGAATTACACCCAGCCTGTAGGAATTCACCTGGTTAATATGGAAGAGAGGATGTGGTATAACCCGGATCTGAGCAGCCAGCAGTTCATGGTTCCCGGGATAGTGGTGGTTCTTTTAACTATATTGCCGATGATGCTTTCAGCCTTAAGTTTGGTTAAGGAGAAGGAGATCGGAACTCTGGAGCAGCTTATGGTGACTCCCCTTACCAGATATCAGCTTCTCTTAGGCAAGCTGATACCTTTTCTTATCCTTTCTTATGTGGAGTTGGCGGTGGTGATGACCGTGGCGATTGTGTTTTTTAAAATACCAATGAACGGAAGCTACCTGCTTTTGGCTGGTCTGGCATTTTTATACCTTTTCACCACCCTGGGTTTGGGCATCTTCATCTCCACAATAACCAGCTCCCAGCAGCAGGCTATGTTTACCGCTTGGTTTTTTATGGTGTTTATGATTCTGATGGGAGGGTTTTTTATTCCCATCGAGAACATGCCTCCGATCTTGCAAAAGCTGACCTATTTAAATCCCATGCGTTATTTCATATACATTATCCGGGACATCTTCCAGAAAGACTCATCCCTATTTTCCCTTCTTAAAGACGCAGTTCCCATGACAGCTTTCGGGCTTTTGATATTCTCTTTGAGTGTCTTGAAGTTTCAAAAAAGAGTGGGCTGAGAAAGAGTTTAAAGCGAATCTTTTTTTTAATTCTCTCCGCAATCGCAGTGGATTTCAACCGGCTTTCCCAGATAGTAGTTGGCTAAGGTAATAACATCGGTCAGATTGAATTAGAAATAATCCTCTATCCCTCTTTTATGTTTTTGGGTATGTTGCCTCTACAAGTTGGAAAATAGTTGCTTTTATAAAACAAAAAAAGGCGGATTTTTTATCCGCCTTCTTTTTTGACAGGTTCTTCCTTTTTGACAGGTTCTTTCTTATTGACAGGCTTTGGGGGAGTATATGTTTTCGGTGGTGGTTTCTTTTTGGGTATATCTTTTTTCAGCGGAATGGTGAACCTGGTTTTATCTTTATCGTCCAACTCGACGGTAATCGATTTCTCCATTCTATCCAGCTTAACTCTCCGGTTTAATTTCA
>LJUW01000073.1 GCA_001304315.1 candidate division Zixibacteria bacterium SM23_73_2
GGGAGACCACAAGGGTCTCCCCTACGTTCTAAATAGCTCTTGCTAATATATACCCCACTCCCAAAAGAAACTGGGTTAGGAGAACCACCATAACATTCGCACCCTGTGCAGGAATCATCTTGCTTGTATCAGCATAATCGAATGAGCTGCTGATCGCCTTGAATGCAAAGGGCAGGGTCAAAAGTGAAATCATTGTAAAAGGAGGCATAAATCTTAATAACACGCCCACAAGAATCCAAACATAGACCAGAAGGGTTAGTATTGAATAAACTACAGCAGCTTTATCTCTTCCTAAGATAATGGGGAGTGTTTTCCTATTCCCGATCTTATCCGCCTCTACATCAGGGAATTCATTCAAAAGTAAAAGATTGCAGACCAAAATACCCGAGGGTATGGTAGCGTAAAGTGCAGAGGATGAAAAACCCTGGATTAAAATCATATGTATTCCCAAAACAGGCAAGGTCCCCATCCCCAATCCCGCAGAGAATTCGGGCATACCAAAACCTATTTTCGCAAAGTAGGTGTTATAGAAAAATACAAATAATGTTCCTATAACGAAAATGGGCAAAAGAAACCATCCCACTGCAAATATGAAATAGACTCCAATGGGAACTGCTAAAATAAAAGAGATCGTCCCAAACCAGAACACTTTCTTAGCAGAAAGCTCTCCCGCCACCAGGATTCCACTTCCACCGCTAAAAGGGGTCCTCTGGGTTTTCAGATCGATCCCGGATTTGTAGTCGAAATAATCATTCAAAGTATTAACTGCTATGTGCACCAAAAGAAGTCCTATAAGAACCAAAAGGGTATGCAAAGGATGAAAAACTCCATAAAAAAAAGCCATCGAAGTACCTAAAATCACCAGTACTAAAGACAAAGTCAAAAACTGAGGGCGGGTTTCGAGGAGGTAGGTTTTAAAGGGCATGGGTTATTTCTTTTTTAATATCAAAAAATAAATTTATATTTCCCAGTTTGAATTCAAATTCACATAATGATATTTACACATCAACTTAATTCACTTGATATTTTACTTCCCCCTGCTCCAAAAATCAAGTATTTTTTGATCTTCTTTTTATGAGTGAATATTTTTACTGGAGTGTAAAGTCCCTCAAAAAGCGGGATCTGCGATTTTAGCTTTACTCATCAACCTTTTGGTAGATAGATTGCCTGGGGTTTGTAGACAAAATAAAGTCAAGTTGTGTTCAAAACCTCCCCTTAATCCCCTCCTTGAAAAGGAGGGGAAACCATTCCCTCTCCTTTCTAAGGAGAGGGTTAGGGTGAGGTTAAAAGTAGTTCCCGCAGGCGTAGAAGATTTGTCAACCAGCCCTTGGCGTAGTTGACCGACATAACTTTTGCGTCAAGTCATATTTGAGTGATGTCGGGAGTTACCTCCCGACAGATTTTTTAAGGGTCAGCCTACACAGGCCGGGGGAGATAACTCCTGACGCTATTATATAATTCCCAGTGCCAAAGAGCAAAAAGAATCAGTGTTTCTCGAATTAATTCACTTCTTCGCCCTCTGCTTTTTTTCCCATTTCATATACCTTCGCCATACTCTGAACCAAACCCGTGCAATGGAATCAATCGCATCTGATAGAACAGCCTCACTGAAATCATCAAAGGAGATACTGCCCAAAGAACTCCATTTGCTTTTGGGCACATTGGTATGATCGTAGCCCTCCGGGATGAAACTATAGGATAAAAGATATGAATACTGGCAAATGGCACTCATGAAATCCCATACGTTATTGTTTTTAGCTCCATATCCTATGAAAAACTTCCTTTTTCCCAGTTGAACATCAACGGATTTCAAAAAAGATTTGTTATAGTCTTTTAAAGCCTTAGGCTCCCTTAAGGGATATCCATTCGGATCATAAAAGAATCGACCGTTATCGTAATCAACCTGGTAATGGTTTTTAATCATCTCCTCCCATTCCCCCTCCACCTTTCCGTGAAGATTCATTCCCTCTGAAAATCTCCTGCTGTCGCAGTGGAAGGGCACGTGCGCATCGGCAATGTAATGACTCAACATGTAAAGCAAAAGCGCGATCTGGTTATCGGTTGGCGAAACAGGCGACCCCTTTTCCTCACTCTCCTGCATCTTAAGATGATCGATCACCGAATGAGCGATGGACTCACAACGATCGGGTAAATTGTCATCCTTTTCAACTGTGAAGGATGTCTTCCTCAAGGGAGAGCTCTTCCCGTGCTGGTAATTCAAATAGGTGACCGGAAGCAGTTTAAACTTGTTTTTGTTCTTATCCGCAGGAGTATGTTTCAGCACGTGGCTGGTAGCCATATCCTTTATCACCGCATCAGGATACCAGGCTCCCTGGGTTACATCGTCCCGGTGATCCTTGAACCAGCGGATAAGACTATCAGCATACTTTCTATCCGAGGCAGACAGCTTGGCTTGCTCCAGCCTTTTTATGGCCATAAAAGCCAACCAGGCGTGAGTCAATTTTTTCATGGCAACCTCCTAGTTACTTTTTGAGTTTTTATCAGTTACCTCGAAAACTTTAAATTTCTCTAACCTGTTTTAATCTAATCTGTCCTTGAAAAAAATCAAGTCTTTTTCCCATCTTTTTATATAAATATGAAGAAATATCTGGAGGGTAAAACCTCTCATAAAGCGGGAGCTACGATTTCAGCTTTACTTATCATCCTGTTGGTTAACAACATATTAACTTGACAAATTATAGGCATGGACTTTTTAAAATTCGGTAGATGGATTGCCCGGGTTTTGTAGACAAAATAAAGTCAAGTTGTGTTCAAAACCTCCCCTTAATTCCCTCCTTAGGAAGGAGGGGAAACTATTCCCTCTCCTTTTTAAGGAGATGGGTTAGGGTGAGGTTAAAAAGTAGTTCCCGCCAGGCGCAGAAGATTTGTCAACCAGCCTATCCGCTGCTTCAGGAATAGGAATTCCCAAAGCTAACTAATTTGTATCGGCATTTCCTGATGTCGATGCATCACAATAATAAAATCTATTCCAGTGCTGTCGGGAGTTACCTCCCGACAGATTTTTTAAGGGTCCGGAGGTAACTCCTAACGCCACCATGGATTGGAAAATCCTTTTTTCGAAGCGGTATGACTTCTCGCTTCTATTGAAATAGTAGTACATAACTATAGGGCAGGGTATTTAGCCCTGCCTATAATTTTTACGTTGTGTGAGAAACAATCTCCTAAGGCAATTATTTATATTGCCCTTTCCCCTCCTCTTATAACCACCCTTCCCTTCTCATTACCTCCATTGCTGCCCTGCTGCTGGGACCATCTCCTCTGGCTACGGAAACACCAACGTTTTCACCAACCGCTTCTTTTATCTCCGCAATATCTCTATGTGTAAACCCCGGGCAGAGGAGGATTGAGTGAATGCCCTCCTCCTTGAGAAGTCTTTTGCACACTTCCACTGCTTGAGCTTGATCCTTGACCACCACTGCAAAAAGTTTGAACTTGGGTGTTTCAATCACGCACCTATGCATCTCCGGATCTGCATCAGGAGCATGGGCAAGAAACACTACTTTAAATGCCATATACATTTCCTCCTCTTTTAGTCTTTATATACACCAGCTTGGGCATTTTACTTAACTTAAAATGACCGAATATTTAATTCGTTCTATTGGACTTTTTTGTTTTTTAAAAATCTTATGAAGTTTAACTTTTTTACTACTTCATCAAAATCTAAACCTTGCCTCAAAAAGGTGAAAATTTATACCGGGATTCTTCCTATAAAGGCTCGCATTGGACATGTGCTGAAAGCGATACCCCAATTTCATGAAATGAAAAGTCGAGAAATAAATCCCTACATGACTGGTAAACTGAATAATACCCCCGATATTTTTGTGGCAGAATTTGTATTCGGTTACCAGAGTTGGACTGATCCCCGCATCCAGGGCTATCAGGCTTTCATAATAATTTAAGATTATGCTGGGACCCAAAGAGGCTAAAAACGCCTTTTCTCTTCCACCCTCAAGTCTACCTGTGGTGATTTCCAGTTGGGTAGAAATTAAAAAATCGGAATTGATTCTATATTCTAAAGGCAAAGCCCCTCTGAAAAGCAATTCCCTCTGTTGAAATGATTCACCACAAATCGAATTGTTCTCGCCTGCTCTGAAACCGACTTCGATTTGAGCCCAACCACATTCGGAACTGCCGATACCAAACAGAGCTAATAAAAATAAACAAGCATAAATAAACCGAAATTTAGAAAATATACATCCCTCCAGTCATCGGTGTTGTTTTCAAATCATTACAGTGATATATTGAACATCTGATCCCAAGTTCCATATAGTAGATAACGGTTTTCGTGTTTTTGTGTTTGCGAAGTGCAAAACATTCAAGTGAAACGAAGAGACCCCCCAGTCATTTGTTAACTTAAATTGAGATTATTTATCCGTTAGAACTTTTTGGTATTTGGTGTATTCTCTTTTGAAAAACAAGATAAAAAACAAAAAGACAATCGCAATCAAGACAATATAATAATATGGCCTTGCAAGAGTATAGAATTTTCGGTAATCGCTATTTATGATTAGAAGGGTTGAAGATAAAGATATGAAAAGACCGATTACGATCAAAGACCTGGGTAAAACATAGCCTAACGCTTTTACCAGAGTGCTTTTGTTCTTGGGAAATCGAAAGACCATTTCCATCAAATTTCGTTTTTCACCAAAATAAAAATATGATACAAACTCACTATATGAATATCCTTTTTGTTGAGGATAGGTATTTCTTATTTTAAAAAGGCTGTAATGGTTAAGGATAATTATAAAAGACACCATCATTATCTGGAAAATTATAACAGTTACCCATCCCTGTCCAAGTATCGAGACCAGGGGATTGGTCTCTTTTTCCAGATCGGGCGTTATTATATAAGTAGCCATAATATCCCAGAAGCGAGTTACGACCAAAAACAAAGTTAAAAGAAAAAATTCCAGTTTATTCTCATTCATATTTAATCGTTTATTTAAAAATGGAGTCAATGTTACCTGACTCAAAATAAACTAACATCAGTTGGTTTATCTCATCTTTTTTTTGGACAGGGGAATTTTCTTTTAAATTTTTCAATAAAAACTTCGGATATACATTTTTTTCTGCTTTCCCTAATTTATCTTCTCCTTTTATAAAATCAAGTTATATTCAATCCTTTCTATATAAAAGTGAAGAAAAACTGAAGAAAGTAAAGCTTCAGCTTTACTCTAAAAACCTATTTTGGTAAATCTAAAGTTTTACACTTAAATATCAGTAAAACTTAAAACATCGCTCATAATAGATATGACAACCAGAAAGGGAGTAGTCTTTGCCTGGCGGTTGATTTGAAAATCAAAGGCAACTACGCCCCAATCAACACAATGTTTTAAGATTGAATCCCGAACCTCTTCGTATCCACCCACTCGTTTTTAAGAAGACACCACCAATCTATCGCCAGTCCCTTTAGAATATAATCGTACGGTAAATATCCATATCCTTTATCACCCCATTTTTTGCCCCAGGAGTTGCGGATGATCAATGCTCCTTTGGTTTTTAAACCGCAGGAGGTGTTCTCAATCTCCAGCCCGTCATTATATCCAACTGCCACAACCGCATGACCCCCTAAAACTTTTTCCTTAGAACAGGGAAAGGGAATTTTGCCATCATCTTCAGCCTGCCAGATAGAATCAAAGACTGTAAATCCAAACATGGACGGTAACTTGGCGGTCAAAAAACATTTGATTCGCTTCAAAAGCAAATCTCTGGGGGTGGAAGGAGGATCGAGCCTGAAGTATTGTATGGCCTGATAATTTTGGGCAAAGCTATAACAGAACGAGGAAGGCTCCTTGTCAAAATCCCCTATGATATAGGGGAAATAGGCTTCAGGACAAACACCGAAAAGCGCCATAGCACCCATGGTGGTGCGGATAAATGCTCCGGTATCTCCGGTCAAGCCAAGAAGATTGCGAGTGGCTTTGTACAAAAACATTCGGGACGCATCCAGATGCTTGCCAAATGCTCTCCTTTCATAGTATTCCATTAATCCAACCCCAGCTTGAGCTGTGCAGGAACCTAAAGAACCCTGATTCTCAATGGGAGAACACCAATTTCTCCAGTCCACGGAAGTTGGGATACTAACCTTCTCAGGCTGAGCAACTCCCAAGGTATCGATCATCTCTTTAATAGAGTCCTTTTGGTTAGCCCTTATGGCCCTATCAGAGACGACATTCGATGTCTCCATGGTATAGTCCTGAAAACTGGGATAGTCCGGAAGCCATCCCATTCCCAATTCTAAGCCGACTCTTTCGATTTCCTCTGCCATTTCAAATACCTCCTTTGTATTTTTTAATTATGCGATTATAAAGGGATTGTATTCTTCTATAAGCATCACCTCCTGTAAAACCGCCAGGCAAACCTCAACTACCTTAGATCACTGAAAGTTTGCTTTTTATCTGCCCTGAACTATAGATAATAAAACTCCTTTTTGCATATCCTTGCGATCTACTGGTCCCCCTCGCTTTTTTGAAAAACTTATGATAGAGATAAGCTAATATCTCCTATTTGTTTTAATTTATCATTTCTTCCTGAAAAGTCAAGCCTTTTCTTTAAATATGCTAAGTTTTTTTGAATCTTTATAGATTATCCTCAAACTTTGTCAAAAACTAATGCATATGTCTCGATCAAAGAAAAAAACACAGATTCTCTTAATCTGTGCTTAGAACTTTTTAGAATTAAAATCAATAGGTTTATTAGAAAACCATAAAGATTTGCACTTCAAATATCACATAGTGGTGGAGATCTCTTTTATTTTTATGTTCCTTTTGTTCAGCTCCTCTAAAAACTCGTCATAAAGCTCCCCCCCTATGCAGTCCTCAGGAGGAACGATCCCCTTCTCCTTAATTTTTCCCTCTAAAAGGAACTTACCGGCTATCGCTACCGGGAATCCGGTAACCCTTGCCATAGAGGAGATGCCCAGTCGTGTATCCGCCTGATCCCACATGAAGTATTCGATCTTGACCTTTTTGCCATCCTTTTCTCCGATCAGGGTATTGTACATAACGCAAACATCGGTCTCCCCCTCATTGGGCTTCAGCCTGGGGGTTATCAGGGACAGCAAAAACTCCCGGGGTACAATTTTAGCATTTTTAAAATCAATTGGAGCAAGATCCAAAAGTCCGGTCTCCTTTAAAGTTTCCACTCCCTGCCAGTGTCCGGGCCAGCGGACCGTCTTTTCGGCAAACTCCTTAAGCTGAGGCCTGGAGAAAAGAAATGAGGGCATTCCCGGGGTAACCGCACATTCCAGCTCCTCGTCTACCCCGAACTGGTTGAATCTGAACTTCTCCCTGTCAGTGGCTGCATCCACCTCCACCACTTTACCGTCCTTAATCACCTTCAGCCTGATCATGTACTCTCTTAGCACGTGGTCGAATGCCCAGGTGATCATGTATCTTAAGGGATGATTTTGGGCAGCCTCCTTGGAGGGAATCCCTCCTACCCGGGCTATTGCCTTCTCAGCGGAATCGATCTTTCTTATCCCCTCGCCCAGAGTGACGTTGCTCAAACCAGGAGCAAAACCCATCCCGTCAATGAAGGTAACTTTATTCTCAATTGCCTTGTTGTGAAGCCAGTCCCCGTATTCGTCCAGAGATATGCCGCTGGGAATTTCCAACCCCTCGGTCTCGTAAGGGTCGGGTCTGCGGTGATACTCCTCCAGCATGTCAACTATGTCCAGCCCAGCCTCAACCGCTGAGTGAACCACCTTGTAACTCGTCTTCCTGTCCGGCAGTGCCAGCAAACCAACCCGGTATTGCTTCATCAGATTTTTAGTCTCTTCCCTGTCGTTTATGTCAAGAACGTGAGACACCACCTTATCGCTTCCTATCCAGCTTTTAGTTTTATCCAAGGCATCCTTTCTCCTCCCCACTATCCCCACCCTTTCTATGTCTTTATCCTTGGCCAGATCCCACGCAACTGCGGTTCCAACCTTACCGGTTCCACCAAAAACCAAAGCCTTCATCACCTATCCTCCTTTCAAAATCTTAATTTATGGGTTGTATGCAAAAAATTCGAATAATCAAATCAATCTGATTTTCTTTTATTCCGAATGAATATCCAAGCTCGTTTTCCATACAGATAATAATATCTTTTTTGTTTTTTTCACCCCCCAAAGTTATCTTTTATTTTACGCTTTCGGTTAATAAAAAATCAATTTATTTCTGAAAATCCCAAAAAGATATGCCTAATCTCAGCCCAAGGCTTTTTTAAGCTCCTGGCAAACGTATTCCACGTCATTATTTTTCAAAAGAGGATGAAGAGGCAGGGTCAGCTCGTGTTTTCCTATGTGTTCTGCTGTTGGAAGATAACCGGATTTAAGTCCGAATCTTTTTTTATAGTAAGAAAACCTGTGAATGGGAGGGTAATGAATGCTGGTCTGGATTCTTTTGTTTCTCAATCTTTTCATCACAACTTCCCTATCCACATCCTCATCCAGTAAAACCGGAAAAATGTGATAGGAAGTATCTCGTGGATAATTCAAGAATGGAATTGATAAACCAGATACGCCGGAGAGGTTTTTTACGTAAGTTTGGGTAAGTCTTTTTCTTCTGAGATTATTTCTCTTTAATTTTCTGAGCTGCTCTATTCCCAAAGAGGCAGCTATCTCTGTCATCCTGTAATTGTATCCCAATTCCACAACATCGTAGGTGAAATCTTTCGCCTTATGCCTTTGCAAAGTGGAGGAAGTCATCCCCTGGGAACGTAAAAGCTTTATTTTTTCAGCCAGACCATCATCATCAGTAACCACCATCCCCCCCTCCCCGCAGGCTAAGTTCTTATTGGAATAAAAGCTGAAACAGCCTATATCCCCAAGCGCACCCGCCATTTTATTCTTTAACCTCACCCCTACGGAATGAGCTGAGTCCTCCACGATTTTCAGATCGTGTTTATCTGCCAAATCTTTTATCCTTTTAAAATCAGTTAAATAACCGCCGTAGTGAACCAGAACAATAGCCTTCGTTTTCGGGGTGATTTTTTTCTTCAGATCTACAACCGAAAGGTTAAAATCGGATTGAGAGGTCGAATCAACGAAAACCGGGGTTGCCCCAACGTATAAAACCACGTTTGCCGATGCCACGAAGCTTATCGAGGGTACCAATACCTCATCCCCTTTTTTTATGCCCAGAGCTCTCATTGCCAGATGCAGAGCAGTGGTTCCTGAGGAGGTGGCCAAAGCATTTCTAATCCCCAAAAACCTGGCGAACAACTTTTCGAATTTTAAAACGAAATCCCCCATGGTAAGCCATTTCCCCCTGAGCACAGACAAGACCCTCTCCTTTTCCTTTTGATCGAAATCAAGATCGGATAAGGCTACCTTCCATCTCATAACCAAATCTATTTTTTGGGATTAAAGATTTTATTCTTAATTCTTTCAAACTGTTCCATTCCTCTTATGTAATCCTCGGGCCTTCCCAGGTCAAGCCAGAAATCAGCTGATCTAAAAACCGAAATCTTTTCCCCCCTTTTCAAAAGGATGTTCATCAGCTGAGGAAAGTCCAATTTTTTGCCTTTATGTATGAATTTTAATATCTCAGGCTCGAAAAGGTAAATCCCCATGCTCACAAGATATCTCAAAGTGGGCTTTTCCGTATATCTTTTCAATGTATCAAAATCATCACACTCGCAAACTCCGAAATCAACCTTCATCTCTCTTTTGGTTACCGCGATGGTAGCAATGTTTTTGTTCTTTTTGTGGCGGGCTAAAAACTCAGAGAAATCGAAGGTGGTCAAGATATCCCCGTTTAAAACCAGAAAAGTCCTCTTTAAATTTTTTATCGAGGCTAATGCACCAACCGTTCCCAGGGGTTTCTGTTCGAAGTGGTAGCTTATTTTAACTCCAAATTCCCTCCCATTTCCGAAATAGCTTTGAATCAGATTCCCCAGGTGACCTACTGCCAGGATTATGTCCGAAAAGCCAAAGGCTTTAAGCTGTTTGATCACCACCTCGAGGATGGGAAAATCTCCCACGGGCAAAAGAGGCTTGGGCAAAACCGTAGTATAGGGCTCAAGCCTTTTCCCTTTTCCTCCTGCTAAGATTATTACTTTCATGGAAAGAGTCGCTCTTTTTAAATAGCGTTTTATATATTATAAATCCCAGTTTTGTACCGGCTCAGATTATTCTTAATCCAATCGATGGTTAAATGAAGCCCTTGTCTTATCGATATTTCTGGTTTCCAGCCAAAAAGCTCTCTGGCTTTACCCGGGTTGGCTACCAGCCTTTTAACCTCGCTTTTTTCCGGTCTTTTTCTTTTTTCGGTCTCTGAGATTTTAAGCTTTTTATCGAGCAATTCACCGATTAATTCAACTAATTTCTCAATTGAAACCTCTTCCCCGGTCCCCAGATTAACCACCTCTCCCAAAGTCTCATCACATTCTGCAAAAGAAACAAAACCCTTTGCTGTATCCTCAACATAGGTGTAATCCCGGGTCGGAAAAACAGAGCCCACTTCGATTCTGTCTTTTAACAAACCTTGAGCAATAATGTTGGGGATCACCGAACGGGCTGACTGCCTTGGTCCATAGATATTAAAGGGCCTTATGATTGCCACCGAAAGATCATAACTTTCAAAAAAACTTTTTGCCAAAAAATCTGATGAGGCTTTGCTTGCAGCATAAGGAGACTGGGGACTTACAGGATGATTTTCATCCATTGGAGTGTATTGGGCATCTCCGTAAACCTCGGAGGTGGAGGTATGTATAAATTTTTCGATACTACTATCCAGAGAAGCCAGTAAAAGATTTAAGGTTCCTTTCACGTTGGTCTCCACCACATCGGAGGGATTGACATAAGAGTAAGGAATTCCGACCAATGCTCCCAGATGAAAAACCACCTGCTGTTCCCCAATAGCTTTTCTAACACAATCAGAATCCCTAAGATCCCCGGAGAAAACCTCGACTTTATCCATTAAATCCTTTTTCAGATCCTCCAGATATCCCCAATCGTTGCGGGAATTATAATGGACAAAGGCTTTGACCTGACAGCCGTATTCTGTCAGTGCTTCAACCAGATGGCTTCCCACAAATCCGCCAGCACCGGTGACCAAAACCTTTTTCCCCTGAAGTTTCAATTGGTCCTCCTTCAATTTTCACTAATATAAAAAAAATAAAATAAAATACAAGGGATATAAAAGCGAAATTTTCTTGATGCTTATCGAACAAAATATCGGGGAAAAACTAAAATTGTTGATATCTGAGGGATTATAAAAAACCTAAACCTATCCTTTTGAGGATAAAATCAT
>LJUW01000074.1 GCA_001304315.1 candidate division Zixibacteria bacterium SM23_73_2
GCCCCATTTATGCAAACCTCCTCTCCCTCCTTTGATTTCAAAAGTCCGAAAGTCCTCTCCGCCATATTAATCTGCCCGAATCCCTCAGTTATGACTAAAGTCATGCCTAAATCCTCGGAGCCAGTTATAGCTACGCCTAAATCATAACCAAGAAAATCTCTTAGGTCTCTGTCACTGAATCCACCTGCTACCAACCCCTTAGCTCCTACCGAGATCGCTTTTTTAATCGCAGAGGCGGTAACCAAACTTCCCCCCACTAAAACACAACCATTACAATCCTTGTCGATTTGCTTATCGGTCAGAACCTCGGTATTGTTCTTGCAAACGATTTTAAGCTTGCCGTGGGTTTCCCCCCCGATTCCGAAAATTCCCTGGATAAAAGAGCCCCAGGTGCTCACTGCCACACCTTCCTCCTCGAATACTTCCACCACCTCGCCTTTTAAATAAGCTTTTATCTCCACTGGCTGGGGATTGCCCCGGATCAGAACCTGACCGGTTATCGAGGAGATATTCTCCACCGTTCCCTCGGTCTTGGTTTTACACTCGGAGGTGAAAAGACCGAAAAAGCTTTTGCTTTTCGCAATTACCTCGTTCTCCTTGACCTTCTCCCCTTCTTTTTTAAGCATCTGAAGTTCTACGTCCTCAGGTGGGATTCCTAAAATATTGGCCACGTTTATCGGCTCAACTGCACCGGGCAGAAGGGTTTGGGCAACCACCGTATCCGGCTCCACCTTATCTCCCACCTTAACTAAAACTTCCCCTTTTAAGGGTAAAATCCTTTTTTTAGTTATTAAAGTCTTTTCAGTAACTTTCAAACCTGGGGTATATGCATGGCCCATGATAAAGCTCCTTAGAATGTCATTTTATTTTTTTTCTACAAACTTTATTATCTTTAAAGCTTTATTCAATGCTTCCTTTGCTTCCTTTTGATCGAAATACTCAGAGGGTGTCAAACCTGGCAAACCATTTGGATACCTTGAGATAATATAATATTTATCCAATGTTTTACACTCCTTCTCCAAATGAATAAAATCCTTATTATACTTACTGCATTTCCTTATCAGAATTAACATGGAATGACCCAATACAAGTCTTTCACCCTTCAGGTAACAATAAGCTTTAAGTGCTTTTTCTCCAGCCTGCTGGGACATAAAACAACTATGTGAAAAGAACCTACCTTTCAAACTCCATTTTGCCACCTCAAGATCTTCACCAGCCTGCTTAAACCACCTCTCATATTCAATTCGGTTGTTATCTTTCATAAACCACAATTCCCTCTTTTACCACCGTCTCCAGAAAATCATTACCCTCTGAAAGCATTCTGTCAAATTCCTCCTGAGTATAAATCAAAGGTCCAACTGCTATCTCACCATCGCACAACTCCAAAACTTCATCCATTCTTTTTAAAAACTTCTTCTTTGTATTCTTTATTATGACCAAATCCAAATCGCTCCCCTGATGTATGTCACCTCTTGCATAGGAACCAAAGACTATCACTTTTTCTGGTTTATAACCTCTAATTATTCGGTTGACTATAATGTTTGCTTTTTTATATTTTAACAAATTCATCACAATCTCTCCAAAGCCTCCTTGGGATAGATATCCAGAGCGATCATCCATTCCTTCAACTTCTGAATTCTGGTCTTGTGATCTTCTGGAAGAACAAAAGGCCTTCCCCTTCCATCGATTATAATGCCGTTCACGCCCCCATGGATTTCAGTCTCAACTTTACTCCCTTTACCTTCACCCAGATCAAATCCCCTCAGTGGAGTTAAAACGGCTTTGCAGGTCTGAGGCAAATCGGTCTTTTCATCCAATCCCAGGGGAATCCTTTTCATCTGTCCATAGTTTATGGTTCCCTCAATTTTCTCTCCATCGGGTATATCAAAACTATATCTTAAGATCTCCTTTGGTTCCTTTAACTCTCCTACCGGAGCGATGCAGGTTCCCAGATGGATCAAGCAGTCCTTTTCAAATACCTGAGTGGCAGCTTTGGGATGAACATCGGTCAGAACACCTAACTGAGGCATCATGAAGATAGAATCAACTGCTAGCCTGGTTATCCCCTCAGGCAAGAACCCATCGATCAACATCAGGGCTCCTTGCTGTCTCCGAGGAGCGTGGGACAGGACCCCTCCTGAGCCGATGAGCATATTTAAGCTCATCATATTAACCAGAGTCAGACCACCCATTGTCTGCTCAAATGCATCCGCAATGGTCCTCTGCTGCTGAATCCCCTTTAGAACCGTAGCGAATGATTTATGCTGAATAAAAGCTAATCTCAATGCCTCCTTGGCAATAGCCTGTTCAAAGATCAGCTCCTCAATGGTCTGGGGAATGGTGGTGGGCCTTATCATCTTGTTCTTGACCCTGTTTCTTAAGTCCCTTTCGTCCAGATCAAAGGGAACCCACCTCATTACATTCTCCAGCCCAGCCTCGGCAAATACATTGGAAACCGAATAGCTCATCCCCAGATTGGCGCTCACGGTTCGGTTAAACACTCCCTGAAAAACCGAGAAGATATCAGTTGTGGCACCACCGATGTCAACTCCAACTGCTTCTATCTGATTCATATCAGCAATAGTCTTTATTATTAAGCCCACCGCTCCCGGCGTAGGCATTATAGGCGCATCGGTCCAGCCCATTAGCTTTCTATAACCAGGTGCCTGAGCCATAACGTGCTCCATAAAAAGGTCATGGATCTTTTCCCTGGCAGGCATGAGATTCTCCCTTTCCAAGACCGGTCTTAAGTTGTCAACCACATCCAGATCCACTTTTTCATCCAGAGTCTTTCTGATAGCCTCTCGCGCATCTTTGTTCCCAGCATAGATCACCGGAAGCTTATATCCGGTTCCCAGCCTCGGCTTAGGATCTGCTGCGGATATAAGCTCTGCCAATTCCACCACATGGGTGGTGGTTCCCCCATCTATACCTCCGGATAAAAGAATCATATCCGGTCTCAAGTATCTTATCCTCTCGATCTGCTGATGGGGGAGCCTTTTATCGTTTGAGGCGATCACGTCCATGACGATGGCACCCGCACCCAGAGCAGCACGCTCAGCCGATTCAGCGGTCATGCTCCTTACCACGCCGGTCACCATCATCTGCAAGCCACCTCCAGCGCTGGAGGTGGAAACGTAGATATCGGTTCCCACATCTCCGTTTGAAGGGGAGATGATCTTTCCCTTCTCATCCAGAATCTTTCTTCCGGAAAGCTCCTCCACCTCCGCCACCGCATTCAGAACTCCCATGGTAACGTCCTCAAAAGGAGACTCCACCGTGGTGGGCGCCTCCCCCCTGACTATTAACCTGTAGTCTTCTCCTTTTTTCTCAATCAAAATCGCTTTGGTGGTGGTGCTTCCGCAGTCGGTTGCCAAAATCACCTTGATGTCCTCAGGCTTAAAATCTTTCATCTTACCTGTTTACTCCTCTATGTAATTATCTTTCAAATGTAGGGACAGCTCAAAAGACCTGCCCTGGACCCGGAAGGGTCCCTACCTTTTATTTTATTTACGACAAACCATTTAATTATAAAAGACATAATTAAGTAAGTCAAGTTATCATTTTAATTCGTCAGGAGTAAGTAATGACGGAACATTTAAACCTTATTGCAAGTCAGGAGCAACTTCTGACGCAACCGGGAAATTTCTACAATAGTAGGTCGAGATTCCAATCTCGACAAAAAGAAGTCGATTTGAACAATGTTGTGTCGGGACCTAGTCCCGACAGACAAACTTTTCAAATCAACACCACCTCATTATCCACTCTAATAAGAGAATGGTCATTTAGATAATAATTTCTGGTACTGGAATATTTCCAGTCCAACATATCTTTAACTAAATTTCTCCTCACAGGATTAAAATGAATATAATCCACCTTTTGTTGAAAAACTTCTGGAGTATATATAATTAACCTATCAAATCTATCCATCCAAAATTTAAACTCCTGATCTTTATATCCAGAAGCATTCTTTTGAAAAATGGAAATCAGTTTTTTCTTATCATCCGCTAAAATCTTCCTTTTTATTTGAACCGAAGTATACTTCTTAAAATCTCTCATTAATGATGAAATGCTGGTGTCTTCTTTAGTCCAAACTATTAGGTGAATATGTTCTGGCATTATCACATAAGCCATCAATTTGAAACCGTATCTTTCCCTGTAGAAATTCATATTATCTATGACTATCTGAGAATACCGATCTTCATTAAACACCTGGATAAAATCTACCACTGTAGTGGTCACGAAGAATAAATGATTTGTGTTACTTATTTTTAATCTTAATCCCATTACAAATAAAAGTTTTTGTTGTTGTGTCAGGACCTAGTCCTGACACCTTTTTTGCGTCAGGAGTAACTCCTGACGCAACTGTGAAAAAACCTACTCCTTTAAAGCTTCCACCAAAGTCTCCCCAAACTTCTTCGCTGCTGGCGGTCCCGAAGCTGTGATTATCTTACCATCCCTGATCACATCCTCCTCGGTGTACATAGCTCCTTTAGCCTTTAATTTCCCTTCTTCGGATTTCCAGCAGGTGGCTTTTTTACCCTCCAGAACTCCGGCATTTGCCAGGGTCACCGGTGCGATGCAGATCGCTCCGACGATTTTACCCTGATTCAAAAACTCCCTGGCTAAATGGTGAGCCAAAGAATCCTCCCAGTACTGCGAAGCTCCCATACCCCCGACAAATACCATTGCATCCCATTCCTCGGGTTTAATGTCGGTAATCAGAAAATCAGGTCCAACCTCATGACCGCCCATCCCTTTCACCATCTCCTGGGTGGTGCTGGCGATGGAAACGATAACACCCTGGTCAGCCAAAACCGCCTCCGGCTCCAGAAGCTCCTCATCCTTAAAGTCCTTTTCAGCGATCACCATAACCACTTTCTTCCCCTCAAGCGGTCTTTCCATCGTTTTCTCAGGCTCAATTTCAGCTTCCTTTTTGGCGCAGACCGAGAAGACGAGTACTAAGATCAATAATGGAATTAAATTAAGCAAAATCCTCTTCATCTTAACCTCCTGGTTTAAGTGAATAATCTGTTTTTAACTCTTCTATAAATAATCACCTTCATATAAAGACTTCATTCCCTTCCTAATATTATCTGCCAGAGAGTCCTTTTCCCCCTTCTTTTCCTCTGTTCCTTTAATTTCTTTTTCTGTTCTTTCTCTTTCTTTTCCGCTTCCGCCTCGAATTTCTCTATCCTCTGAAGCAAAAGCTCAATGGTCCCCCTTTGTTCCATCATCTTTCTGAACTCCTCGTAATCCTTCCAGGAGATAAGGGTCTGAACAAATGGCTCGAAAAAAGCCATCATCTGCGAACCAATGTAGTTTAAAGGCTTCACCGATTCCAAAAACAAAATCGCGGGAACCGACATCTTCCACAAAACCACCTTATTGGCAATTTTGTCCAGAATCTCCTCCTGCTGAGGAGTTAACTTCTGTTCTTTTGGATCCTTGGGACCCAGAGAGAACATATCCCTGAAGGTCATAACTTCTCCCCCTTTTTTATTCTTGATTCCACGAAATCCACCACCTCATCTTTGTTCTTTTCAAATCTCAAATATAGTCCCCTGAAATTCTCCAGCCGGGAAGGCTTGTCAAAAGGGGAAAGTAAAACCCCGTTTTTGTCCGGATAAAAACTGTGGTAGCTTGTCCAATCCCTTTCTTTCTCGCTTAAAAAAAACCTCACCTTGATTTTGTCGTTGCTCAATTCGTATTCGGTCGGCAGGAAAAATGATGATAAAGAGCCCAACAGGATAATCACCGAGATCACTAAAAAGAGGATACTCTGGGTTGACATATAGACGAAAACCCAACAAAGAATTAAAAAACCTGTAACCAATAAGGAGATCTTGATATTCCTTTTAAAGGGGTGTGAGCTCCACCTGAGAACCTGCTCTGACATAATTTTATTTTTCCCCCGCATCAGAGGATTTATACCTTTCCTTTCGGACCGTTTCCATCTCCTTTAAAAGCTCCTCCGATTTGAATATCTTCTTTTTGAGTAAAAGTCGAACCAGTGCCTCCTGGGACAGGTTGTTGGAAAGGCACAGTTCCTCAAATGTAACATCCTTGATTTTGTCACCAACCACTATCTTTAAAGCTATTTTTCTGTCCTCTTCTTTATTCACGGTGGCTCCTTGATTTACAAAAAATATAATAAATAAAAGATTTTTTGCAACATGAAACTGATTTTATAAAAAACATTAAGGCAAATACAAGATAAGCTAAAAAGTTTCACTTTAGTTTTTTGAATTCCCCATTTCGAATAATGTAAATGTAAAAGAGGTTATTTGCTCCTTGGGGGTTGAAATTCACATAACGCGCTTGGTCAGTATTTCCCAAAGAAAGGAGATTTTTTTGAATCCTTCGTGGATCATGATCATCTCTTATTGCGGATGACAAAAGAATTGCAGCCTTGTAACCCATAATGGCGGGCTTGCTCGGATTCTTTTTGTAGGCATATCTGTAGTCATTTTCAAAGGAGGCAAAAGAGGAATCGTAATCCAGATGGGAAAATTCCGAGGCGAAAACAACGCCCTCAACGTAATCTCTGGCTAAATCCAAAACCTTCTTCTCTCCCCAGCCGTCCGTTCCTAAGATTTTAGTTTCGATTTTGTTGAACCTGATTTGGGGAGCGATAGAAACCACCTCCTCAGGATACCCCGGAACGAAAACTCCATCCAGGTATACAAGTATCTCCTCTTCTGGAATCGGCTCGCCCTCCTCATCCACAAACAAAGTCGAATCCGATTCGAACTCCATCTGCTCAAGCAAAATATCCCTTAAAGCCGAAAGGTAAGAGCCGAAATCAGTTGCTCCTCTGGGGTAGTATTCGACCTCCACAATCCTTCCCCCTAAATTCTCCACTTTGCTTTGGAATGATTCCGATACTGAAACACCGTACTTATCATCCGGAGAAAGGATGAAAAAATATTCTAATCCCATTTCCAGTACAGCATACTCGGCAATCCCTTCCCCGATTTTTTCAGGGCTTAATGCTAACTGGAAAACATATTCACCTATTCCAGCAACTTCCTCAAGAGAAGCTGTGGGAAAAATAATTGGGACGTTGAAAAAATCTGCTGCAAAGCCAGCTCCCAAACTCTCCTCACTGGTAAGGGGACCTAAGATGGCAGAGACACCTTCCTGGATAAGCTCTTTTGTTTTTTTTGTCGCTACGGCAGGATTGCTCTCCGTATCCTTCAACAAAAGTCTTACTGGAAGAGAATCCTCCTGGGGATAACCACTTTCGATTCCCAGTTTGATTCCATTCACTAGTTCATGGCCATAGGAAGAAAATTCTCCGGAAAGAGGTGCTAATATCCCTATTTTTATAATCTCATCCCTGGAAAGAAGCTCCGGCCTCAAAAGAAGCTGTTGGACCTCTTCCAGATGAGGGCTTTGGGGAAACTTTTTTTCGAATTCTTTGAAAATCTTTCTTGCGGATGAGAAATCCTTTTGCTTTAGCTCCTTTTTACCAAGAAAATAATAGATTTCAGAAAGGAGCTCCTTGGATAGATCCTTTCGGATTAACTTCCTAAGCTCATCCGGGTCTTTGCTATATTCAAGTAAAGGGACAATGGATTTAAAAGCCAAGGATTTGGTTTTGGGATCTCCCCCCTGGTAAGCTGAAATGTAATTTAAAGCTGAAGTGAAATAATCTTTATTCAAGTAGTGAATATTTCCCAGATAGAAATAGGATACGGGGACGAATCTGCTTGCAGGAAAATCAGAAACCAGCTCCTCAAAATCCTTTTCAGCAGCCGGATAGTCCTTTAAGTTATATTCACACTTGGCCAGCATCAATTTGAAGATGGTATATTCAGGAGCAAAAGGATAATCCAAACAGAGCATTTCAAATCTCCTTTTAGCTTCAAAGTAATTCCCCTCTGAGTAAAGCTTTCTTGCCTGATGAGATTCATCCTCTAAAAAAGAGCCCGAGATTATCCCGGTGAAAAAGAAGATAAAAAAAAGCCAGAGGCTAAAAATCGACAAATAAAGCCTTCTTGCTTTAAGCATAACAAAAGATAAGAAACGGTATTAAGAATAGTTCAAAGAATTTTCCTCTAAAGTGAATACTTTCCAAAATCCTCAGGATTTATTTTTCTCAATCTCTCCTTAAGAGATTCCGGATCGTACTCATCCGGCTTTTTGCCACCCTCCCTTTTAAGGCGGAAAAGCTCTTCTGCTACAAAGATCGGAACGCCGGTTTTCAGAGCCAGGGCTATCGAATCGGAGGGACGTGCATCTATCTCCAGGATTGACCCTTTGAGCTCAATTGATATTTTAGCATAAAAGGTCTGGTCGATCAATTCAGTCACCGCAATCTTTTTGACTTTGCCTCCCAAAGATTCGATAACCTTTCGAAGAAGATCGTGGGTTAAAGGTCTTTTGGAAGATATCCCGGAAAGTTCCATGGCAATTGCCCAGGCTTCAAAATGACCGATCCATATGGGTAAAAGCTTACTCTCCGAATCCATTGGAGCCAATATGACCACCGGTGAGTTGGTGGTCATATCCAATGCCAGTCCATTTATTTTCGCTTGAATCATAATGATCCCGAAATCAATCTTGCTTTTTAACTACCCATAATTTTAGATTTGCGACGACATCTTTGGAAATACTTACTGGAACAGTATAAACTCCCAATGCTTTTATCGGCTCCTTTATTTCGATCAATCGGCGATCGATATCAAATCCCTTTTCCTTCAAAAGTTTGGCGATGTCAGCGCTGGTAACCGAGCCGAAGACCCGATCCTCCTCGCCAACAGAAACCTCCGCGGTGCAGGATGTCTTTTCTATCTGGGTTTTGACCCTTTCATCCTTTTTTCTTCTCTTATTATCCCTGAATTGCCTTTGCTTGGTTACCTCCTCTATTGCCTTCAGATTCTTTTTGCCGGCAGGGATAGCTAAGTTGCGGGGCAGAAGATAATTTCTCCCGTAACCATCCTTCACCTCTACCACCTCGCCGCATTTCCCCAAATCCTTTATGTCATCTCGTAATATTACCTTCATTTTATCTGCTGACCTCCATGCCGGTATAAGGAAGCAGAGCCAGATGCCTTCCCCTTTTAATCGCCTGAGCTAAAAGACGCTGATGCCTGGCACAGTTGCCGGAGATCCTGCGGGGAATAATTTTTCCACGTTCGCTTATGAACCTGATTAAAAGCTTATCGTTTTTGTAATCGATGTTCTCGATCTTTTGCTCACAGAACCTGCATCTCCTTCTGCTTCTTAACTCATCTATCATCTTCCCCCCAGGATTTCTTGGCCTTCTCATTTCTCCTCTCAAGTTGAATTTTACGTTGAATTCCTAATCTACGCTTTTTCCTCTTCGGTCACATCTGCTTTCTCTTGTGAGACCACGGTCAAATACCTGATATACGATTCGTTTAATCGAAAATAGCTTTCCAGCTCCTTAGGTAAATTGGAACTGCTCTGATAAAGCAAGAATACATAATAGCCTTCGGTTTTTTTGTCTATGGGATAAGTGAGCTTTCTTTTGCCCCAGCGGTCAGTTTTCAAAATGTTACCATTTTTTGACTGGATCAACTCGGTAACCTTTTTAATCTCACCCTCGAAAACATCATCGCTCAAGGAGGGATCCAATATGAATATCGTTTCATAGATTCTCAATCTATCACCTCGCTGTTATACCGATTCATCCCTTTTTTCAAACCATACAAAATAATATACTCAACAGCCTCAGCCGAAATTTGAAGCATTTTATCCACGGCCTTTTTCTCCTCCTCACAGAAATCCTCCAGTACATACTCCTCCAGATCAACCTCACCTGAAGGTGATCCAACTCCCATCCGAAGCCGGGGAAAATCAAGAGTATTCAACTGGTAGATAATTGACCTTAAACCCTTGTGGCCGCCATCGGTACCTTTCTCTCTTATCCTTAATTTTCCCAAGGGCATATTAACATCATCGCAGAGAACCAAAAGCTCTTGGGTTGAAACTCCAAGATCACCCAAACAGTCAAGGGTTGCCCAACCGCTTAAGTTCATAAAGGTATTCAGTTTGGCTAACCAGACCCTCTTATCATTTAACTCAATATCAGCGTACATATATTCGCCTTTTCCAGGCTTTAAAACAACTTTTTTTCTTTTGGCCAACAAATCTATAAGTCTGTACCCTAAATTATGTCGAGTGTGCTCATATTCCCTACCAGGATTACCAAGTCCCAAAACCAATTTTACCATTCTTCAAAAATTAAAATAAACCGATTTTCGGGTTTGTCAAGGAAAAAGCAAAAAACTCCAAAAAGATTTCAACTCAACTGCAGACTTTATTATCTAAACCTATATATCGTCTGAACCGTGATCAACCTTATCCTTCTTTTACCCCCAGGGATTTTAATTACATCAAGCCTGAGTTTTAACATAAATTCTTTTGTAAAAGATAACCTGAATTTATAATCCTTATGATTTGAGAATCCATTTTTGAGTGGAATTTATCTATACTTTTCATTGAAAGGCTAAAAATGATGTAAGACCTTCCTTGGTAAAAATTTGTTTTGGTTATAAAATTCTACATTTCAATGATAAAATCGAAGAGCCAAAATCCCTTTTCTTTTGAAGGAACAATTCCTTTTGGGTTTTAAAGCAGATGGAAAACGTTTGATTATGACCAAAAGAAACGGCAGTCTGTTCAAAAGAAACTTTAAAGAGAAGACCGGTTTAATCTTTCATCGAATCGAGAAACTGATCGTTGGATTTGGTCTTTCTCATCCTATCCAGAAGAAACTCCATCGCCTCAACCGCATTCATCTCGTTTAGAAACTTCCTTAAAATCCACACCTTGTTCAGCTCGTTCTCGGTCAACAAAAGCTCCTCTTTCCTGGTTCCGGTGCGATTGATATCAATGGCTGGGAATATTCTCCGGTCCGAAAGCCTTCTATCCAGGACCATCTCCATATTTCCGGTTCCCTTGAATTCCTCGAAGATCACCTCATCCATCCTGCTTCCGGTCTCGACAAGAGCGGTGGCTATGATGGTCAGACTACCACCCTCCTCGATGTTCCTCGCAGCTCCGAAAAACCTCTTGGGTTTCTGCAAAGCATTCGAATCCACACCTCCTGACAGAATTTTACCGGAATGAGGAACCACCGCATTATGCGCTCTTGCCAGGCGGGTAATGCTGTCCAGAAGTATGACCACAT
>LJUW01000011.1 GCA_001304315.1 candidate division Zixibacteria bacterium SM23_73_2
GGGACCAGCCAGCTTCGATCGATTGTTATATGCCCTATGCCCATATCGACAGTTTGTTGAAGGATAACCTTCCCAATATACTCGGATCCCAGTTTTATTGCCATGTTTATGATACTTTCAGGGTTCACGAGTATTTGATAAGGACAGACCCGGTAATGCCGATAGATAGAGAATGAAATTTGAGATACATAGAAAAAGTGGGTAGTAGACAGTAGGTAGATTTCAGATGAAGGAAAAGGATCAGAATTAACAACCAAAAACTAACCGTTAACAACCAGTTGTTGTAGCCCAGGCTTCCTCCAGCTTTAGCGAAACTCAATAAGGGTGAAAAGATTCAAATATCTTATTGCCTATTTTTATCAAAAAAATAAAAACAAAGGGCTGGATCAAAATGATCCAGCCCTTATGGTAGCAAATCAAAGGTGGCTAACGTCTCCTCCTCTTGGCTTTCTTAGCCATTTTCTTCCTTACGGTCCTCTTCTTACCCTTCTTAGCCATGCCCTTGCCAGCCATCTTGCAGAAGTTGCACATCTTCTTTCCACCAGTTCCAGGAAGCCGGTTCCTTTTCTTTACAGCCTTACCTACCGGGCAGTTGTTCTGGGTATGATAGACCTTGGATCTTTTTGAGTGATAAGCCAACCTTTCTCACCTCCTTTTCTTATTTAAAGATTTCAAATCTTTGGCAAACCTGAAAGAGTTTGCCACTGCCTTACTTAACATTTTTACTCCACCTCACGTTAAGCTCCCTGGAGGCTTTTACCTCGTCCAGTCTTAAAACCGGAGTGTTATGGGGAGCGGATTTTACTATCTCGGGATTCTCCTCGGCTTCTTTTGCGATTTTTATCATACAGGAGACGAATTCATCCAGGCTTTCCCTGCTTTCCGATTCGGTTGGCTCGATCATCAAAGCTTCAGGGACTATCAGGGGAAAGTATATGGTCGGGGGATGCAGTCCAAAGTCCAGAAGCCTTTTGGCGATATCCAGAGTTTTTACTCCCCTCTTTTTCTGTTTTGTTCCGGAGAGGACGAACTCGTGCATGCAGAAGCTTTTGTAGGGCAGGTCAAAGTAATCCCCAAGCGAAGCCATGAGATAATTGGCATTCAAAACCGCACTCTCCGAGACGTTTTTAAGTCCCGAGGCTCCGCAGGATCTGATGTAAGCGTAAGCCTTGACCATAACCCCGAAGTTCCCGTAGAAAGTCAGCATTTTACCGATTGAATCCGGAAGACCGTAGTTGAGAAAATAACTTTCTTTTTGATCTTTCTTTTTCTCGACCAGAGGAACCGGCAGAAACGGTGCCAGATGTTTTTTAACGCCCAGTGGTCCGGAGCCGGGTCCTCCCCCACCATGAGGTGTGGAAAAGGTCTTGTGCAGATTGAAATGCACGATGTCGAATCCCATATCCCCGGGCCTGGCTATTCCCATCAGGGCATTGAGATTTGCCCCGTCCATATACAACAAAGCATCGACATCATGAACGATCTTTTCGATCTTTTCTATCTGCGATTCGAAAAGTCCCAGGGTATTGGGATTGGTAAGCATGACTGCTGCTACGTCCTGATCGGTAAGTTTTTTTAACTCCTCAACATCCACCAGACCTTTTTCATCGGATTTCACCTGCACCGGAGAGTAGCCTGCTGTCACCACCGAAGCTGGATTGGTCCCGTGGGCCGAGTCAGGAATGAGCACCTTTGATCTTCTATGATTTTTCTTTTGGTGATAGGCGGAGGCGATTAAAAGCCCGGTAAGCTCACCCTGGGCTCCGGCTGAAGGTTGCAAGGTAACAGCATCCACTCCCCCGATCTCCTTTAAATACTCCGAAAGCTCATACATCAGTTTCAGGGCACCCTGAACTGTCCCCTCAGGTTGCAGGGGATGGATATCGGAAAAACCGGAGAATCTGGAAACCTCCTCGTTTAATTTGGGATTGTATTTCATGGTGCAGGAGCCCAAAGGGTAAAATCTTTTATCCACGTGGTGATTAAGAACCGAAAGCCGGGTGAAATGTCTAACCACGTCCACCTCTGAGATCTGGGGAAGATTTTGATTTTCCCTCAGTTTTTCCTGGGGTAAAATGTCTGAGAGTTTCTTTTGGGGCACGTCTATCTCAGGTAAAGAAAATCCAATTCTTCCCGGATTGGAAAGCTCGAATATAAGTTTTTCTATCATCTTTTTTTATTTTTCTTTTTGTCTACTTTTCGCCTTTGAGTTCTTTTATCCTTCCTTCCACCCATTCCCTTTCGCTTTTATCGACTGTGGGATGTTTTCCTAAAAATTTCTCATAAAGATTTAAAGCCTTGGTGGTATCCCCCATCTTCTCGTAAACGTAGGGAATATACTCATCTGCTTCCACCCCAAGACTACTTTTGGGAAATTCAGTTGCAAGCTTCAGAAATTTTTCAATTGCATCTTTATATTCATTTTCCCGGTAATGAGAATAGGCTAAGTTGAAAAGGGCGCTGTCGGTTTTGCCCCAGTAGTTCTTCGAATCTATGTTTGTTACCTTTCTGAAAAGATCTTTAGCCTCATCGTATCTTTTTCTGTCCATGTATTTTTCTCCGACTCTCAAAAGGAGTTTCACGTCGGCAGAATCCTTATTTAGCATTTCCTCCAGATCAGTCAGGGTCCCCTTACCCTTCAGATACAATTTGACCGTTCTGAAAAACTCCCTGGGTGGAAGATAGCCAACGATCCTTTCGATCTCCTCCCCATCGGGTTTCAGAATGAGAACTGTGGGATAAGCGCTCACCTTGTGTTCATTGGTAAGTAAAGTATCCTCTTTACCGTTTATTTTGACGAAAACGAAATCCAAGGTCAGGGATATCACCTCCCTGTCGGTGAAGGTCGAATCATCCAGCCTCTCACACCATTTGCAGTCCTCTCTAAAAAAATCCACTAAAAGCTTCCTGTTCTGCTTTTCTGCCAGTTCTAATCCCTGATCAAGTGAAGTTTGCCACTCGATCTTCTCAGGAATTTTCTTCACGCAGGAGAATAATACCAGAGGGAAGAAAGCAAAAACGAAAAAAAGATTAATTTTTCTTAACATTATTTTTACTCCGAATTTATTTCAGTTTTCTCAACTCCTCAACAAAGGTATCCATTTGCTTTTTTGTTCTTTTCTCGGTAACCGAGATCAGAAGACAATCGTCTAATCCCAGTTTAAATTGTGACAGAGCAATCCCAGCTAAAATTTCTTTCTCAAGGAGGGTTTCGATTATCTTTTGAGGTGGAAGGGGAGTCTGAACCACGAACTCCTTGAAGAAAGGATGATCGAATTTAATTTTAAATCCTTCTGTTTGTCTTATTCTGTCAGCCAGGTAATGGGATTTCTGCAGGCACAGCTCCGCCACCTTTTTCAGCCCGGTTTTCCCCAGAAGCGAGAGATAAATGCAAGCTGCGAGTGCACATAGGGCTTGATTGGTGCATATGTTGGAGGTTGCCCTTTCCCTTCTTATGTGCTGTTCCCTAGTCTGCAGGATCATAACGAATCCCCTTTTACCCTGATGATCCTGGGTGGCACCTATGATTCTACCCGGCATCCTGCGGATAAGTTCTTTTTTTGCGGTGAAATATCCCAGAAAGGGACCTCCGAAGTTCTGCCTGTTTCCCAGACTTTGACCCTCGCCAACTGCTATGTCAGCCTTGTATTCACCCGGCGGCTTTAGAATTCCCAGGGATATCGGATCGCAGACTAAAATCAAAAGCGCACCCGAGGAATGAACCAGGGGCTCAATTTCCTCGACTTTCTCCAGAAGCCCGAAGAAATTGGGATTCTGTATTATCACACCTGCAGTTTTTTCAGAGAGGGCATTTTTTAAATCGGCCGGATCAGCTATCCCCTTCTGGCTTTTCCTCAAATCGATTTTGATATCCATACCCCGAGTATATGTTCTTAAAACATCGAGGTAAAAAGGGTTGGTTGAATCGAATACCAAAACCTCTTTTCTGCCAGTCCGGGAAAAAGCAAGAATTGCAGCCTCGGCTACAGCAGAACCCGCATCGTACATCGAGGCGTTGGACACCTCCATTCCGGTGAGCTCGCAGACGAGGGATTGATACTCGTAGATGGACTGGAGGGTCCCCTGGCTGACCTCAGCCTGATAAGGGGTATAGGCAGTATAGAACTCGGGACGGGAGAGAATGTGCTCCACCACGCTGGGTATGAAATGGTCATAGGCTCCTCCCCCCAAAAAGGTCACCATCTGATCTGAGGATTTGTTTTTTTGGGAGAGCTTTTTAAGATGCTCTTTAAGCTCAAGCTCGGAAATAGGAGAGGGGAGATTTAAATCCCTTTTCAGTCTCATTTTCTCGGGAATGGACCCAAGAAGCTTCTCCAGGCTTTCCACCCCTATTTTCTCGAGCATCCTCTCTTTGTCCTTTGAGGTATGGGGTACATAATCCATTTTTTGGTTCGGGTTAATGTTGTTCTAAAAGCTTTTCGTATTCCTCTTTTGAAAGGAGGGAATCAAGTTCTTTTGTGTTTTCCGGTTTGATTTTCACAATCCATCCCTCTCCATAGGGGTCCTGGTTGATGATGCTTGGCTCGGTTTCAATTCTGGTGTTAACCTCCACAACCTCGCCACTTAAAGGGGCAAAAAGGTCAGAGACGGCCTTAACCGCCTCTATGGTTCCCAAGGGCTTGAACTGCTCAACTTTGTTTCCGATCTTTGGTAGCTCCACAAAGACAACGTCACCCAACTCACCTTGAGCATAATCGGTGATCCCCATTATGACCTGCTCCCCCTCGATTTTAATCCACTCGTGCTCTCTGGTATATTTCAGATCCTCTCTTATTTCCATGTTTTTCCCTTTCTTTTTTTTCATCTTTTTCTTTGAAAAGACTCTCCACAAAGGAGGTATCGTACTTTCCGCTTATGAATTTCTGGTCCGAAAAAATCTTTTTGTGAAAAGGAATGGTGGTTTTGATCCCCTCGATTATGAACTCGTCCAAAGCCCGTCTGATTTTAAGAATAGCTTCCTCCCTGGTTTTTCCTGAAGCGATGAGCTTGGCGATCAAGGAGTCGTAAAAGGGAGGGATTTTGTATTTGGCATAGGCATGGGTATCCACCCTTATCCCGTGACCGCCGGGAAGATGAAAGCTTCTGATCTCCCCGGGGTCTGGCAGAAAGTCTTTTTCGGGATCCTCGGCATTGATCCTGCACTCGATGGCATGACCTTTTATCCTTATATCCTTTTGATCGTATTCCATCCTTTCCCCGTAAGCGATTTTGATTTGTTCTTTTACCAGGTCGGTGTCAATCACCTCCTCGGTTACCGGGTGCTCCACCTGAATCCTGGTGTTGATCTCCATGAAATAAAAATTCCCCTCCGAGTCCAGAAGAAACTCAACCGTTCCAGCACTCTGGTATCCGATCCATTTTCCACCCCGGATTGCAGCCTGACCGATTCTATTCCTGAGCTCCGCATCGATCCCCGGGGATGGCGATTCCTCCACCAGCTTCTGATACCTTCTCTGGATGGAACAGTCCCTCTCCCCCAGATGAATTATGTTCCCATGAGAGTCACCCAGTATCTGAAACTCGATATGACGCGGGGAGCTGACGAATTTCTCAATGTAAACCTCCGGATTTCCGAAGCTGGCACTGGCCTCCAGCTGAGCCATCTCCAATCCTTTTTTTAAATCCTTTTGGTTATATGCCAGCCTCATCCCCTTTCCCCCACCCCCGTAACTTGCTTTGATAATCACCGGGTAACCTATTTGCTCAGAGATCTGATTGACCTGTTCAAAATCCTTAACTGCTCCGTCGCTTCCCGGAATGATGGGCACCGAGGCTTCCTTCATTTTCTTTTTGGCTAAAGCCTTGTCCCCGGCCATACGGATTATCTCAGAAGGGGGACCGATGAACCTAATTTTACAGGATTCACAGATCTCAGCGAAGTCAGCATTCTCAGCCAGAAAACCGTATCCGGGATGGATGGCATCAGCGTTGGTTACCTCGGCTGCGCTGATTATCCTTTTGGGATCCAGATAGGAGTCCTGAGCTTTGGGGGGACCTATGCATACATCCTCATCGGCGAATCTGACGTGAAGGGAACTTCTGTCTGCCTCGGAGTAAACCGCAACCGTATTTATCCCCAACTCCTTGCAGGCCCTGATGATCCTGAGAGCTATCTCACCCCGATTAGCTATCAGTACCTTTTTAAACAAAAAACTCCTTTCAGATCATCTTAAACATTTTTCTTCTTTTTTAACAGATCGAATTCCTTCCATCCTCTGTCCGCGGCTCCGGTTATCCCCTTGAGTCTCAGGTCGAAATCGTCCGGATTGGTGGCCTGGGACATGGCTTCCTCATAGGAGATCAGCCCTCTTTTGTGAAGATCCATAATGGATTGATCAAAAGACTGCATTCCGTATTGAATTGCACCCGAATCGATCAGCTCGGGGATCAAAGGGGTTTTAAGCGGATCCATTATGTATTCCTTTACCGAAGCGGTGTTTATCAATACCTCCACTGCCGGAATCCTTCCGGGACCGTCGCATCTGGGCAAAAGCCTCTGGCATACTATTGCCTTTAAGGTGGCTCCCAGAAGCATCCTGATCTGCTGATGCTGATGAGGAGGGTAGAAGGAGATTATCCTGCTTATGGTCTCAACCGCATTCAGGGTATGCAGGGTGGTTAAAACCAGATGTCCGGTGTCGGATGCGGTTAGGGCGATTGACATGGTTTCCAGGTCCCTTACCTCCCCGATCAGAATCACGTCCGGGTCCTGACGAAAAGCCTGCCTTAAGGCGGTAACAAAGGAATCGGTGTCACCACCGATCTCCCTCTGCGAGACTATGCTCTTTTTGTTCTTAAACATAAACTCGATGGGATCCTCGATGGTCAGGATGTTCTCCCTTCTATCCCTGTTTATTTTATCGATTATCGCTGCCAGGGTGGTAGATTTACCCGAACCGGTCGTTCCGGTAAGGATTATAAGCCCTCTTTTATTATCGGCTAAAATTTCCGTAATCGGTGGGAGATTGAGCTCCTCAAAAGAGGGAATGTCCAGCCGTACCGATCTCATGGCCACGCCTATGGTTCCCCTTTGTCGGTAGAAATTCACCCTGAAACGACCCATGCCGGAGACGCTTAATGCCAAATCCAGCTCATTATTTTCCAGAAACCTCTGCTTCTGCTGTTGGTTCAGTATCTGATCGGTTATCTTCTGAATGTCATCGAGGCTTATAGTGCTGGAATCTATTTCCTGAAGAAGACCATCCACCCTCAACATCGGACACAAACCAACCCTTAAATGCAGATCCGATGCCTTTTTTTTCATCATCTGGATAAGCATGTCTTTAAGATTCATCTTTATCCCCTTTCTTTTTTGACAGTTTTACCATTCTTATTAATCGACCTGAATTTGGGGTTGGTTTACTTCTCATTTGCCAAAAAGCAGAGATAAAGATCACGATGGTTCCATCAAAAACAAAACCTGTCCGTATTCAACCGGTTTTCCATTCTCAACCAAAACCTTGGCAACCCTTCCAGCCACCTCCGATTCTATCTCGTTCATCAGTTTCATCGCCTCGATAATACAGACCACCTGTCCCATGGTGATCATCTGGTTTAACTCCACGTACGGTTTTGCATCTGGTGCTGGAGCCCGGTAGAAGGTTCCCACCATGGGTGATTTTATCGGCACCAGTTGATCGGCTGGTTCCGGCTGGGGCTTTTCTTTTTTCTCCTCAACCGGTATCTGAATCACCTCTTGGGATTCAAGCTTGGGGGCTGGGTTTTCCTTTCGGTCAAGGCGCTTGGTTATCCTTACCTTTCTTCCCCAGCTGGAAACCTCCAGCTCCTCAACATTGCTTTCCTCCACCAGCTTTATTAGTTTTCTTATGGTTGATTCTTTCATCTTATCACCCCTTTTGAGCTCATAGGTTAAATTTCTATGAGGTGTTTGGGAGAGCGAGTTAAAACCTGGCAGCCGGTTCTGGTGATCAGCACATCGTCCTCAATTCTAACTCCGCCCCAGTTGGGAATGTATATCCCCGGCTCAATGGTTATCACCATTCCCGGCAACAAAACCTGCTGGCTTTTGCTGTTGACCGTGGGAAAGTCGTGGACTAAAAGACCGATTCCGTGACCCAGACCGTGACCGAAATATTTGCCCAAACCTGCCCTTTTGATCACGTCCCGGGCAACTTTATCCAGCTGAGAGCATTTCATTTTGGGCTTTGCAGCCCTGATTGCCTTTTTCTGGGAGTTAAGCACGGTCTGGTAGACCCTTTTGAATTTTTTGGAGGCCTTTCCCACCACAAAGGTTCTGGTCATGTCGGAGACGTATCCGTCGACCACTGCCCCGTAATCAAGGGTAACCGGCTCGTTTGGTTTTATCTTTTTTTGTGAAGCTCTACCGTGAGGCAGGGCTGACCTTTTTCCCGAGGCAACGATGGTTCCGAAGGCAACCTCCTCTGCTCCCAGTTTTTTAATCATATACTCGATCTCAGCGGCAACGTCGATCTCGGTTATGCCCGGCTGGATGAGTCCCAGTATCTGGGAGAATACCTGGTCGGTTATCACGGTCGCCTTTTTGATTTTTTCGATTTCCCTTTTGTCCTTTTGAATTAAAATCGACTCCACTACGTTTTGGGTAGGAACTAAAAGAGCGTCGGGGAGTATGGACTTGAGCCTGAGATAATTGTTGTAGCTTAAATTGGTCTCTTCGAATCCCAGCTTTATCCTTTTCCCCTTGATCTCTTTTATATTGGACAGATCATCCAGAAGATCCCTCGAACCCAAAATTATCTTGGAGCCTTTCACCTGTTTTTTGGATTGGTCCTTGTATCTGAAATCGGTAAGAAAAACGGAAGCCTGGGGGGTGATAACGATTATTCCATTGGAGCCGGAATAGCCGGATAGGTATCTAACGTTGGAAGTGGTGGTGACCAGAAAAGCGTCCAGGTTTTCCTCTTTTAATTTCCCTTGTACCTTTTTTATTCTTTCTCTCATTTCACACCCTTTGTTTTGTGTAGAATAACACAATGCTTTTTTTCTGTCAAGTAAAAAGTTACATAGTTTGACTGTGCATGTCACACTTTTTTATTTTACACTATTCTGAAGGATTTATTTTATTGTGAGATGTGCTTGGAGGTGAGTTGAATTGTAACGCAGTACCGTGACTTTTTCAAAAGATCATCTATCCCTGCAGTATCTTTCGATGATGGTTTGAATGATGTGCTGGGTTGATTTCCCCTCGACCTCTGGAATGGTGAAAACCTCTCCCCCGCTTTTTTCAACCGTATCCCTTCCCACGATATTCTCCTCTGCCCAGTCCCCCCCCTTGACCAGTACATCGGGTACTATTTTTTTTATCAGCTCTGCCGGGGTTTCCTGATCGAAGATGCATACATAGTCCACACAGGCAAGAGCAGATAAAACGAAAGCTCGATCACTCTCAGGAACAACAGGTCTTTTCCCCCCTTTTATTTTTTTCACCGAATTATCCGAATTCAACCCCACGATCAATATATCCCCTAATTTTTTTGCCTCTTCTAAATAGGTAATATGACCACGATGCAGAATATCAAAACACCCGTTGGTGAAAACAACCTTTTTCCCTTCCCTTTTCGCCATCTCCCTTATTTTTATCAAAGCATCCAGCTGAACAATTTTACTTTTCATCTTCTAAAGAATCAGTTTAAGTTAGCAGCAGTCTTTCTGCCTTTGATGGATATTTTGCGTTATTTAAATTAATAAAAAAAGTAATCGCAGATTGAAGTCTGTGGCTACTTGAAATTTGTGGTTACAATTTTCATTCCACAAACCCCTTTACCTCCTGATAAAGCTGCTCTTTGGTCACCTGGGCTGCTCCCAATTCCCCAACGGCTATTCCGGCTGCATGGTTGGATAAAAAGGATGCCTCCTTGAAGGTCGCTCCGGATGCTAAAGCCGAGACAAAGGTCGAGATCACCGTATCCCCTGCTCCGGTAACGTCGAACACCTTTTTTGCCTTGGTGGGAAAATGGGTAATGGAGTTATCTTTTTCGAACAAGCTCATTCCTTCCCTTCCTCTGGTGATAAGCAGTGATTCGGTCTCTAAATCTTTTAGAAGCCTCCACCCTACCTCCTCCAAGCTCTTCTCATCTTTTATCCTTTTCCCTGCCACAAAGCTTGCCTCGTGATGATTGGGGGTGATCACCGTGACTTTTTTGTAGTTCATGAAATGGGTCTCTTTGGGATCAACCCCTATTATGATGTTTTTCTGTTTAGCTAAACTTATCACCTCGGTTAACAGATTAGAAGTTATCACCCCTTTTCCATAATCGGAGATAATTATTCCTTTCAACCCATTGATTTTTTTTCTGACGTAATCCAATATCAGAGCCTGGGTGTTCTGGGATATCTCTTCGGTATCTTCCTTATCCGCCCTTACCACCTGCTGCTGCTGGGCAATGATCCTGGTCTTGGTGGTGGTCTTTCTTGTCCTGTCCGATATTATTCCCTCAACGTGGATTTTCTTTCGGGCAAGCTCGGTTTTCAGTTTCTCGCCACCTAAATCGTCGCCGATCACCCCTACTAAAATTGGAATATCCTCTAAAGCTGAGATGTTTAAGGCAACGTTGCCTGCTCCTCCAAGTTTGGTGGTCTCCTCGAAGATCTCCACCACCGGAACCGGAGCCTCAGGGGAGATCCGGGAGACATTCCCCCACATATACTCATCCAGCATAACATCCCCCAAAATCATTATCTGGTGAGAACCCAAATCGGAGAAGACCTTCTCTGCACTTTGTTTTTTTATCCTATCCATTTTTCAGAGGTTACTGGATAATAATTAAAAGAGCTCTTGACATTGGAAATTAATATATTAAAATGTCTTTTTAGTGCAAGCTTTATTTAAAAAACTTTTTAAAAGCGAGGAGGAAAAAATGGAGATGAAAAAACAGCAGGTGAAGGTGGAGTTACCCGAAAAGGAGTCGGAGGGCATCTATTCCAACTTAGCCTTCATCACCCATTCTCCCTCGGAGATCGTTATAGACTTCGCCAGGCTCTTGCCCGGAGTTCCCAAGGCAAAGGTTTACGCCCGGATCGTGATGACCCCTCCTCATGCCAAGATGCTTTTGAAAGCCCTGGATGACAACCTGAAGAAATTCGAATCCCAGTTTGGTGAGATCAAAATTCACGGCAAACAGGAAAAGGGAGGGATCGGGTTTCAGCAGGTTAAAGAATAAATTTAAACCTCGAAGTATAATCAGCAAAGGAGAAAGGCTATGAAAGGAAATACAATAGGCAGCTTTGCTTTGGTTTTGCATTCGCATCTACCCTACGTTATCGCCCATGGAAGATGGCCCCATGGAATGGACTGGCTCAACGAGGCTGCAAGCGAGACCTATATCCCCCTTTTGAATATACTTTATGAGCTTGTGGAGGAGGGTTATTCACCGAAAATCACCATCGGAATATCTCCGGTTTTGACCGAACAGTTGAAAGACAGAGCTTTTTCCGAAGAACTTTTAACTTACCTGGATCTGAAAATCGAGGCTGCGGAAAAGGATGCTACAGAATTCAAAAGGCATTCGAGTAAAAACCTACAAAACATCGCTTTCATGTGGAGGGATCATTACAAGAAGTTAAAGACCTATTTCGAAAAAACATACAAAAAAGACCTGGTGGGCGCTTTCAAAAATCTTCAGGATTCCGGTCACATCGAGATAATGACCTGCGCGGCAACCCACGGGTACCTTCCCCTTCTTTCCCAGGATACCTCGGTTCAGGCTCAGATAAAGCTTGCGGTTTCAAACTGCAAAAAACATTTCGGTAAAAAGCCCAGGGGGATATGGCTTCCCGAATGCGCCTACCGGCCAGGATACAGGTGGATTCCGCCGGTTGGAGCTAAAAAAGAGGGGTACCAGAGAAAAGGGGTGGAGGAGTTTTTATCCGAGAATGGACTCGATTATTTTATAATAGACTCCGCACTTTTAAAGGGTGGAAAAGCCATCGGGGTTTATATTGACCGGTTCAAAGCATTAAAACAGCTCTGGGGACAGTTCGAGAAACAGTACCAGCCTCGGGAGGAGGAATTCGATAAAACACCCAGGGAGGTATATCTGGTAAGCTCAGGTGAAGGCAAAAAGCCGGTGGCGATCTTCACCCGGGACCCCGATACCGGGCTTCAGGTCTGGAGCGGAGATTGGGGTTATCCCGGAGATGGTAACTATCTGGATTTTCACAAAAAGCACTTTCCAGGAGGGCACAGATACTGGAGGGTAACCTCACCCAAGTCCGATCTGGCTGATAAAAAGGAATACAATTTGAAAGATGCCCTAAAAAGGGTTCCTGAGAACGCAGGGCATTTCAAGGAGATGATTAAAAAGCTTCTTTCCGATTATCACAAAAAGACCAATAAAAAGGGTGTGGTGTGTGCACCTTATGATTGTGAGCTTTTCGGTCACTGGTGGTCTGAGGGGCCACATTTTTTGAAACTGGTTTTAAAGTGGGTTTCGGATGATCCGGAAATAGAGCTTGTCACCTGCAGCAGTTTTCTGGATCAAACAAAACCAACCCAGGTGATATCGATTCCCGAGGGTTCCTGGGGAGAGGGTGGGTATCACTACATCTGGCTTAACCAGTGGACCCAGTGGAGCTGGAAGCACATCTATGCCGATGAGAAAAGAATGCAGAAGTTGGCTTCGGAATTCGAAACCAAAAAAGACGAAAAATTAAAAAACATATTAAAACAGGCTGCCCGGGAGCTTCTTTTACTTCAGGCTTCTGACTGGCAGTTTCTGATCTCCACCTGGAGCGCCAGGGATTACGCTGAGTTGAGAATCTCCGAGCATCACCACAATTTCAACCGGTTGTGCGATATGGCTGAAAAGTACGCTAAAGGTGAGCAAGTGGATCAGGGTGAATGGACTTTTCTGGGTGACTGCGAGGCTAAAAACAAGGTTTTCGAGGATATAAAATTGGAATGGTTTGCCAGGGTGGAATATCCGCCACGGTAGATAATTATATTCTGAGTTAAATTTTTAAAATAATAATACAACAGATGTAAAGTTTTACTCGTGACCGAAATAATGCCCCAGCAAGACTGGGGAATTATCTTTGTCTACCCACGTTGGGGGCAACGTTGACTGTGTGAAAAATATGTTTTGAAGTGGTAGCCACAACCTTTCCGCCAAAGGCGGATCCACCTACGGTGGATAGGTTGCGTAAGTCATTGAAATTAAATACCCCGATTTCGCAGGCTAAAGCCTGCGGCTACCAAAAATAAAGGTTTTTACACAATCTGACATGGTATTACCAATTAATTTTAAAAATTACATTACACAGAATAGTTCACAAGTCTTGTTGGTGATCAAAAAAAATGCCCCAGCAAAACTGGGGCATTATCTTTGTTTTGCCCACGTTGAGGGCAACGTGGGAATACTTTTATTTTAACAAAAATCAGAACTCGGTTTTTCCGGTGAATTTGAATTTTTTAATCAGTACCGCAGGGCAGACTATGCAGCCTACGTCCTCCCACCATGAGTTAATCACCTTTCTGTCCCGGGAAAGCTCGACTACATTGGAGAAAGCCTTAAGCATCGACTCGGTGAACCTTAGGTTTTTAATCCCGTGTTTTATTTTTCCATTCTCGATAAAGAAGGTTCCGTCCCTGGTCATTCCGGTAAACAGAGCATTACGGGTGTCCAGATAGCCGTTGATGTAATGAAACCTGGTTATCAGAAGACCGCGTTTGGTTTTCTCGATCATCTTCTTTATGGAGGAATTGCCTGCTTTGACAAATAGGTTTAAGGCTATGGCACCCTCAGAGAAATCAGGGGTTAGGGCATGACCGGTGGATTTAACCTTATCCTTGGTAGCGCTCAAAGAATCGTAGACCACCCCTTTGGCTACCCCGCTCTGAATGATGGTCACCTTCTTTTTGGGAACGCCCTCGAAGTCAAAGGGAAATCCCATGGCGGACTCATCGTTTCCGTCATCGTAGATGCTGATCGAATCACCCATTATCTTTTTACCGATTCTATCAGCCATAAAGCTGGTCTTCTCCTGGAGCGGTTTTGAGCCGAATCCGATGTAGTTCAGCCACTCGATAAGGTTAGCCAGGGCAGCCGGCTCCAGTATCACATCATATTCCCCGGGTTCCACCCCCTTTGGGTTTTTACTTTCCAGACATTTACCTATGGCAACCTCAGCTAACTTTTCGACATCGACTGTGGTTACGTCCCGGGTCAAAAACTCCGAATAACCGGAGGAATTACCGGACATCACCACGATGTTAATAAAAGAGGAGGTAAGAGGCTGGTAACAGGCAACCCCCAGGGAATTGACCACCGCTATCTCCGATTCTGCGGTTGAAAAAGAACCTGCCACGTCAAGGTCGTGTTTTTTAGCTTTTTCGAATATCTCTTTTACCTTCTCTGCCCTCTGGATTGGGGTGAAGGAAGCGGTTTTCTTGAAATGGGTTTTTATCTTTTTGTAACTCTGCTTGGAAGGGAGGGAAACGAAATCGGGATTTTCCCTCTGGTTTTTTGCGATTTCCATAGCATTATCCAGAGCCCTTTTCAAATCCTCCCTTTTCAAGGAGTTGGTGATTGCCACCCCGATCTTTTTCCCCAGGATCGTCCTGAAATAGATTTTGGAATTGTTCTCGGAGACGTTCTGGTGAATGGTGGAGTTAGCGTATCGGGTCAGCCCGTTTTCTCCGCCGATGAATATGGCCTCGGTCTGATCGGCTGTGGATTTTTTGATGGCGGTTTTTAAGGTGCTGAGTATCTTGTCTTTTCCTATCATTTGCTCACCCCCACCTTTATGTTTCTGAACCTTGTCGGGGAGGCACCGTGAGCCACGTGCATGATCTGCATGGGCTCGCCTTTTCCACAGTTGGGAACTCCCCACACCCTCCAGTGCTTTCTGTTGCAGACCGCATCGCAGGAGTTCCAGAACTCAGGGGTTATGCCGGTGTAAACCGGATTTTTGTAAACCTTGCCCACCTTCCCGTTTTTTATCTCCCAGGCGATCTCGGTACCGAACTGGAAGTTGAGCCTTTTGTCATCGATGCTCCAGGATTTGTTCATATCCACTAGTATACCCTCCTGGGTGTCGGCGATAAGATCATTAAGTTCCCATTCGCCGGGTTCCAGATTGATATTGGTCATCCTTATCAGAGGGATCCGGTTCCATCCGTCCGCCCTCATGGTGCCATTGCTTTTCTGTTTCAAAACCGGTGCGGTTTCCCTGGAGGTGAGGTATCCCACAAAAAGTCCGTCTTTCACCAGAAAACTTCTCTGGGCTTTCACTCCCTCATCGTCGTATCCGAAAGTCCCCAATCCTCCGGGAACGGTTGCATCCGCAGTTATGGAGACTTTATCCGAACCGTACCTGAGCTTGCTCAGCTTATCCAGAGTCAGAAAGCTCCCTCCAGCCAGGCTGATCTCGGTTCCCAGCACCCGATCCAGCTCGGTGGGATGGCCGCAGGATTCGTGAATCTGCAGGGCCATCTGGGGACCGGTGATTATCAAGGTTGTGGTAGTATCGGGACAGGGGTCCGCTGATAGAAGTTGAATCGCCTCCTCCCTGGTCCTCTCAGCATTTTCCAGAAATCTCATCTCCTGGATGAACTCATAACCTCTGGTGGCGAAATCTCCGGTGTGGGAGCCGGGATAGGACCTTCTTTGTACCTCGCCATCATCAACCGCGGTGGCGAATATTCCTGCTCCCGATTCCAGTATAGCCTGGGTGATGTAAGCGCCCTCAGTTGAAGCAAAGACCTTGTCGGTTTTGTAAAATCCCATGTATCCCTCAGCTACTTTAATCTTTTTGCTTTTTGAAAGTATCTGGGTCGAATTCAAAAGGAGCTCTATCTTTCTATCCAAAGGCACGGTGAATGGATCGAGCTGATAAAAAGACTGGTATTTGTCCACAAAAGATTCCTGCTCGGCTAAGACCACGTTCTCCTTCTTGGTGATGGCGCTGGCTTTCGCTATCTGGATTGCCTTGTTGGCCACCCTCTTCATCTCAGCTTCGGTGGTTACCGAGGATGAGGCAAATCCCCACGAACCGGAGTTGATGACCCTGATCCCGAATCCCTGATCCTCGTTTCTGGAGATGGATTCTACGTTTTTGTTTTTTACCTTTATGCTCTCGGCAAGCTTTTTCTGGAGTCGGATGTCCGCATAATCCACCTTCTTTTTTTTGAGATAGTCGATGGTGACTTTGATTTTATCTTCCAATTAAACCTCCTTTCACATAGGGGTAAAACTACTTAAAAAAAACAATTTGAAAATAAAATTTAAAAAATAAAAAATTTAAGTCAAGTTTTTTATATAAACTTTAAATGAGCAAATTCATATATCATGGTATCTTATGGAGTGTAATATATTATCGATGATATACATAAAGGTACTTATTAAAGTGTTAGTTTAATTTGAAATATATAAAACTTAACTTGCAATCCCAATGATTCTCCTGAGTTTAATATGTGTTTTAACTCCTTTCTATTTACCAACCAGAACGACTCCTAAAAGGATCAGAAATATTCCTATCCATTTGATAGTTGTAAAGGGTTCTCTGAATACCTGCCAGGAAATTATGATTATCAGAGCATAAGCCAGTCCGGTTAAAAGAGGATATGCATAAGAAAGGTGTGCCCTGGACAGGACCACCAGATACATCGCCACGCTTAAAACATAGGATAGAAGACCTAAGATTATATATGGAGTTGAGAAGACCCTGGTGAAATCGGTTAAAAGCTGAAAAGGCGAAATCCCCCCGATCCTGTTCATCCCCGCTTTTAATAAGACGTGCCCTAAAACGTTGAGAACTATAACCGCAGAAAGCAGTACTAATTGTGACATAATTCTCCTTTTTATTTTGTGTTATATTAGAGTTTTTAAACCTCTGTAATAAAATTATTATTGACTTCTGATTTAAAAAGTATTAGTAAATGTAAAATTTTATTTAATGCTGTCAACTAAAATCAATTTCTGATTTTTAAAACGGAGGAGATTATGAATGATGAATATTACGTAAGCGAGAAAAATCTTAAAGAGAAAGCAGTTCTCTGGGAAAAAGAGATAAAACCATATAATATTCACAGAATGAAACCTGCTTTATCATCCTCTGCCCTCCTGGTTATTGATATGCAGAATTTCTTTTTGAATCCCAAAAGCCAGACTTTCACTCCAGGGGGATTGGCTATAATCTCAAATGTCTCACAGCTCATAAAGGCTTTCAGGAAAAACAGGCTTCCGGTTATCTACACTGCTCACGTTCATAAAAGCCAGAAGATGGACGGGGGTCTGATGTCCTGGTGGTGGGAGGGGATGGTTATCGAGAACACCGAGGATGCAAAGATTCACCCAGATTTAGCTCCCCTGCCTGAGGAGAAGGTCGTTTTTAAGCATAGATACAGCGGATTCTACAATACTGATTTAGAGATTACTTTAAGATGTTTAAAGATAACTGATCTTGTAATCTGCGGAATAATGACCAACCTGTGCTGCGAGACCACAGCCAGGGAAGCTTTCATGCGGGATTTTAAAGTTTTCTTTCTTTTAGATGCAACCGGAACCGTGGATGAGGAGCTTCATTTAGCCACTCTAAAAAACCTTGCTTTCGGGTTTGCTTATGTGACTAAGACGGAGGAGATTTTAAGTAGTTTTCGTGAGGTATAAAATTAAGAAGCTAACTTAAGCTTCACGTGGCGGAGGGTTTATCCCTCCGATTTATTTTTATATGTCATTGCGGGCGTAGCGAAGCCAACCTTAGGTAGGCTTCTATTTTCGGACAAGTAATGACAGTGTAAATGTAACTGTTAATCTCAAGTTCCTCTCCCTCACCGGGTAGTCAACCTGGGGAGAGAAATTAAAACCTACCTTGAGGGCAAGGCGGGTTGACATTTTTATTTATCTAAAAGCTATTCCCTATAACCTACAACCTACCCCCTAATACCTCTCAAAAAGCTCCCCCCACTCGGTCTTTTTAAATCTATTAATAATACTCCTCCCTATGGTGGGATACCAGAAGAAGTCGTGATATAAATTAGAGGCAAATGGTGCCCAGCCAACCAGAGGTGATTTCAAAAGTATCCCTTCTAAAAATCTCAGATGCCCGATTCTTAACATCTGGTCTCCCCAGATCACAAAGCTTTTTTTAACCTTGAATCCGAAGTTAACTGAGGAGATATCCTCCCCTATTATCTCAATCTTTTCTGGATCAGCTACACCCAATCCCATATCGTGGCACATCCTTAGATAAGGGATACTCAGAGGCTCAAAGCCCATCAGCTTCGCAGCAATAGAATCTATGGCTACTGAATCAGAAGATGCTAAGAGGAAGTTTTTTATCTTAGGCTCCATTGTTCTGGGACCTGCTCCATCCCCGCAAACAGTACCGTCCATCACCGCGAAGACGCTGGGATTGATTTCCTTTTGCATAAGCATCAGGTCAACTAAAACCTCGTGAATGTATTTATGCCCGTAATGCCTGAACTCCTTTAACAGACCTCCGAAGGCGTTTTTTATCGCACCGGTTGTGATAGAGTGGCCATGGGTTTTAACGGTTGGAAGATGGATCATCTGTTTTCCAACGAACATCCTGGGGATCTCGATTCCCTTTGGAAAGAGGGTGTTTAGCTTTAAAAGCTTACTTTTGAACTTATACTTTATCCATTCCACCTCGGTCAGAGGGATAAACTCAAGATCGTATCTGTTCAAAACGCCCATCCATCTGTTCTCCCTTGCTCCTTTGATCGGATCCGTGACCACGGTCCTGTTCTCCACCGGGAAAAGTTTTTCGGTTTTGAATCCATCCTCCAGAAGAGTTTTCAAAACCCCCTCAAGCTGCCAGGGCTGAGAGGAGCAGGATGGGAAATATTTGGTCCAGGAGAGGTTGAGCTTTATAAGGGTATCTTTGTCCCTGGAGATAAACTTCTGATACCCGGATAGTAAAAGGAGCTTTTTGTAATCCTCTAAAACGGTATCCGGCGAGGTCTTTAATACTGCGACTTTAGGTTCTGACACAAAAATCACCTATATATATACGACTACCAGGACGCAGACAAGCCATAAAAAGATGTCGATTAAAATCGGCAGGTCGGTCAAAAGGAGCCTGGAGGGGCTTCCCCCCTTTTCCTTTTGATGGATCAGGTAAAGATACCTGAATATCCCGTACAGGACAAAGGGGATGGTTAACTCCAGGTGTTCTACATTCAGTTTTTCCTTGACCTCAGCTGAAAGGGTATAGAAAGCATAAGCCACCACAGTCGATGCCGTGACCACCGAGATCAACTGATCCAAAAAATAGGGGCTGTACTCGGTCAGAATCTTTCTGTGAGCATCAGCTTTTTCTTCTAAAAGGATCAGCTCATATCTTCTCTTGCCGAAACCCAAAAACAGTGCCAGAAGGGTGGTACAAACCACCAGCCAGGGAGATATTATAACCTGGATAACCACAGCTCCAGCCACTGCCCTTAATACAAATCCCGCAGCAATGCACATCACGTCGAGTATGACCGCATGTTTCAAATACCTGGAGTAAAGCAGATTCAGAATAAAGTAAGTTATCCCTACGATGAAAAAACCGAAGCTTAAAAGATAGGAGAGAAAAAGGGACAGAAAAGAAAGAAAAATTACAAAAATTAAAGCTGAATGAGTCTTGAGTTTACCCGAAGCTATGGGTCTTTTTGATTTTACTGGATGAACCCTGTCGTTTTTCAAATCCAGAAGATCATTTATAATGTAGACGCTGGAGGAAATAAGGCAGAAAAGAAAAAAGGCATAGATGGTTTTTAAGAGCAGATCAGAGTTGAAAAGATTCTGGGAGAAGATCAGTCCGGCAAAAAGCAGAAGGTTTTTGACCCACTGGTTGAGCCTCATCGAGACGAAGATATTTTTAACCATAGAGTTTCCCTTAAACAAATCGGTTTAATATACCAAAATTTGAGGGAATGTAAAGAGGAAAAGGTTTATTTAATTTTGCTGAGTATGTTATTGCAAATAAAAAAAGATCGGATTTCAAAATCCGACTATAAGAGAGTCGATTTTAGAAAATCGATCCAAAGGATCAATCCTTCGGATCGACCTACTGTTATCTAACACTCCACTTGTGGAGGTGGACCACTTTTTAAAAGGTAGTTAGCTAAATAGATCACGTCAGATAAATTAATCAGACAGTCTGCGTTCATATCTGCGTTAGTATTGGAACAGGGAAAATACCCCGGCTCAGGGCCACCCTTCAAGTAATAATTGGCAAGGTAAATTACATCTGATAAATTCACTGAATCGTCCAAATTAACATCTCCAGCTGCAATTTGTGAAGACTCCAAATGTAAGACTCCTTTTTCAAATTGAGGGACAAAGGTAATACCGCTTGGATCGAGCTTAAATTCGTAAACATGTGGTCCAACAATTATGAATGTTGTATCTAATGTTGTAACTCCGGTGTCAGTAGCACTAAAGAACAGATTAACTGCTGGACCTCGTCCGGGCTTAATCGTGTGGGTTGTAAAGAAGGCTGTAGCCCCGCACCACAAAGTCTTGCTTGCATTATCAATGAAGTCATCTTTTACGGTCATAGGTTCTGCTCTGGTACCTACAAAGCTTAACGAGTCCGCGAAAAGAGGTCCGGTCCACAGAAAAGGGAAAGAGAGGCCGATTATTTCCTCATCATTTTGCAAAATGACAGAAAAAACAGTTTTGCCTAAAAGTGATGAACTATCAATGTAAGAACATCTCTTTTGAAATAAGACCGAGTCTGGCCCACCCGGGTCATCAGAGTCCTGCTGAGCAAGGATATTGCAGGGAAATATAAATGTAAAAATCAAACCCATTAAAAGAAATTTTGTTACTGTTTTGCTCACCCCTGGCCTCCTATGCTTAAGTCTTAAACCCTATCATAAAAATGCAACAACCTATTTATATAATAATAAAGACCTTAATATTTGTCAAACGAAAAATTCAATTTTTTATTAATTCTTATATCGTAAAGAAAAAAAGTGGAATTATATGGTGTTTTTAACCGCTGCCTCTTCCCTCTCGTAGATTATCGACCTGTTCCTTCCCTCGTTTTTGGCCTCAAGCAAAGCCATATCCGCGCACCAGATCAGCTTATCAGCATTCTTTGCATCCTGGGGATAGATGGCTGCTCCCAGGCTTACGGTTATATGATGGTTGTGGTCTAAATATTCGTCCTTGAATTCATAGTCCTCTATGCTTTTCCTCAGCCTTTCCATAAACCGGATGCATTCTTTTGAATCGGTCTCGGGCATTATCACACAGAACTCCTCACCCCCATACCTGCAAACCACATCGATTGACCTGACCACCTTCAAAAGATGGCTGCCCAGCTGTTTTAAAAGACCATCCCCTGCCTGGTGACCGAAGGAATCGTTGTAGATTTTGAACTGGTCGATATCGAATATCACCAAAGCCAGCTTTCTTTCGAACCTTTTAGCCCTGAATATCTCCTCATTTAACCTCTGGTAGAAGTAACGGTAATTATAAAGGCTGGTCATACTGTCGGTATAGGAGAGCTCCTCGATGGTTTTGAACTGCTTTATGTTTTTCAGAGATAGAGAGGTCATGCTTAAAAGTATGGAAAAAGAGGATAGGTCGATTTCCTGATAATCCTCGTTTTTGTCCTTTTTACCCAGAACCACCATCCCGAATCGTCCATCGGGCAAATTCAATTTAGAGCCCAACAGAAGCTGATTGGACCGAAGAAATTCTAAAAGCTTATTCTCTTTTAGTTTTTTTTCAACCTCACTAATGAAAAAAGGCTCGGCTTTGTTCTGAACCCAGAAGTAAAGATCTGATTTTTTTAGAAGGGAATCCGGAGACAAATTCTCCAGTTCTATATTCTTTGAGTACTTTGGATAAAGGTTGGGAGTCTTTTCTTCCGGAAGAAAGACCAAGATTTTTGTAGTATCGAAGTGTTTCTGTAAGGTATCTATTAGAATGAAAAACAGCCTCTCCTCATCTAAGGAATTATATAGCTTTTCTGTTTCCTGAAAAAGGGAGAAAAGGTCAAAGACCTTTTTCTTTAATTCCTTTTCTGAAGTTGCCTCCTTCCATTTCACCAGGGAGAGGTAGCTTTTCATCCTTCTTTTTTTTGACTGCAATTCCTCTTTCAACTTTTCTATCTCGAATTCTTTGGCGATCTTTTTACCTGCCCAGAGGATTAAGTTGAATTCAAATTCGGAAAGCTTTTTGTCCTCAGTTTTAATCAGAGCAAAAGCAAAAATCTCAGGCCCGTCTCCTATCTGAAAAAGGAGGTTAAAGCCAGCCTGGTCTGAAAGCTCTTTTAACTCTTTTGGTATATGGTCTTCCCCTACCGATTCGATTTCAAAGATGGTTTTGTGGGTTGAGTATACCAAGGATTTTAACCTGGAGAATAACTTAAGATTTGACTCCAGGGAAATACCCTGGTAAGCTGATCTGGATAGATTGTATCCGTAAATCGGTTTGAATTTATTTTTGTTTTCAACGAAGAACAAAAGGGCATCTACACCAATCAGTCCATCCAGAAACTCGGTGGTGAATTTCCCCCATCTCGAGTAGTTGGATTTTTTCTTGGTGCCTGCTTTAACCTCGAAGATCTTCTGGTTTAAAAGCTTTACTTTACGGACAAACTCAAAGCTTTTTTGGCTGGCTTTGTTCCAGGCATTATAGATGAATCCCAGAATGAAGAACAAACCTAAAAAGATAATTTTTACCCCAAGCTCTATCTGAGCCCAGAAAACCCAGGCAATCGACAGCATCAAAAGCAGAGAAAAAACAACCAGGGGGGAGATGTCTTTGGATTTAAAAGGATTGAAATTCATAGGACAAGCTCGAGATCCGAGTATAAAAAGTTAAATCTGGATTCTGCGTCGTTTAATACTTTCAAATTATATTTAGCCTTTTTGAATTTAGGATCAAGCGCACAGGCGATTTCAAGATTTTTTTTCCCCTCCCTCAAAAGAATTTTTAAAAACAAAAGGTATGCTATTCCCAGACGCTTTTTTAATTCTGGGGGAGAGCTTTCACCTTCGATTAGGCTTTCATATCCGGAGACGATTTTCTCCACGTCATTTTTTTCAACTTTTGTCTGGTCTAAGAAGAAAAGAAGTAAAAGTCTTTCGAAATCCTCCAGATATCTGAATATCCTTTTGTCTTCTGCGGTAAGAAGATGATCGAATTTCTCTTTCAGTTTAACCCGGGCATTCTGGTACTTACCATCTCTTAGAAGTTTCAAGGCTTCAGTGAAGTCTTTGTCCCCGGATAGAAAACCCAAAGCGGAGGATTTCTCTAAATTGGTTTTGGTTTTAGAGATAAAGCCCTGATCCAAGTTCGGGGAATGGGTGCAGGCGAGGTTCAGATACAAATATCCCAAGAGAAATAAAACCTCGGAGTTTTCAGGTTCTTTACCGATGACCTCCTTTAAACAACTCTCCCCTTTTTGAAACTGGTTTTCAAAAAGATGGATTTTACCCAGATTTATTAAAGCGTCAAAATCCCTTTTCTCTTTCAGGATCTTTTCAAAGGTTGTTTTTGCCAGGTTCAACTTGCCTGTTTTTAACGCCAAAATCAATAGAGCCTGGTATAGTCTTTTATCCTTCTTAGACAGAGCTGCCAACTCAAGATGAAGAAGCCCTGTTGTGTAGTCTTTTCTGGACAGAAAATAGCGGGCCAGAAGATAATTCAAATTGGGGTTCAAGCTCTCCGGCACGAAAGCAGAAGAGTTCATCAACTGGTCTATTTTTTTCTGTTCTATCATAAAGACCTCTTAAGCTGAAATTGAGCTCAACAAAAGCTCAAGGTTTTGCCCTATATCCTTTACCACAGAGAGGTTTTTTTCATCTTCTTTCTGCTCGAAGTTTTTTAAGGAAAGTAAAACAAAATACCTCGAATAATAAAGATGAGCCAAGGTTAAGCTGTTTCGCAGGTCCGGATAGTTTTTACCCTCAACCAGATTTTTACCCACCAAAAGCAGATAATCCTCAACCTCCTTTTTTTCCAGCGATTCCGGCTCATATTTGAATCTCAAGCTGAAATATTCACAGATCGATTTTATTCTGAAGCTGTCGGTATATAAAAGCAGGTCTTTTAATATCATGTAAATCCTGGAGAGGTCCTCCCAGGTGATAGCTCTCTGGAACATATAGGCAATGGCTTTGTCCTTTCTGGGACCGTACTTATATGCTTTCTTAAAGTAGTTCAATGCTAAAATAAGGTTCTGGGAGTTGAATATATCACAGGAGATTTCAGTTTGCTCAAGATAGGCAAAACCCAGATTTAAAAATGCTTCCTGGTATCTGGGATTTATTGCCACGGCTTTTTCCAGCTGAGAGATAGCTTCCCGGTACATTTTTTTCTCCAGGAAGGCACAGCCATAATTATGCAGGAAATCTGCGTAAAGAGAATTAATTTTCAAGGCGCTCTGGAAGGCTTTTATAGCTGAGTCGTTTTTCCCTTTTTTTAAAAATACCAGTCCAAGTAAATTGTGAGGCTGCGAGAATTCCGGTGATTTGGATATCGCTTGATTGAATTGCTCTTCCGCCTCATCCAGAAGATCCATCCCCAAAAATACCATCCCCAATTTGAAATCTGCTTCCCCGTCATCTAAATTGGCAATCCTTTCTTTCATCTGGAAGATCGAATCTAAAAGTGAAGCCTCTGCCTTGTGATAGTGATGAAGTTTTCCCTTTAGATTTTCATTTACCTCCTCTGAGGAAAAACGGATGTTCTGGGAGGAGATAAGCTTGTTATCCTTAAATAGCCTTATCACCCCGCAGCTTTCAAGGGATTCGAAACCGGTTTTTATCGTGTAAACCCGATCTCCGAATACTTTTTTATCCTTGAATTCAGGCAGATTCTCTGGGGAGAGGATATCCTTTTCCGTTTGTATTTTTAAATGCTCCATACCCTATTGGATTCAAAAAGTTCAAGTTGTACTACTTCTTTTTACTTATCGGCTGGTTTTTCTAAGGAATAAAGGGGGAAATGGGATTTAGCTTTAGCTGGTCTTCAGTTTTTCGATTAAATTTTTGATATTTTAATCTCTTTTTGGTCCCTTGTGGTATCCTCTGAGATGTTCAAAAGGAGATTGAGAAGTTCTGTTGCCTTTGAGTCCAATCCGTTGCAGCTAAGGCTGTTTTTAAGATTTGATATGCTAAGAAATAATTGAGTTTTTTTAATATAGTTTTTATAGAAATATTAATCCAAAAAGAGATACGATATAAGCCAGATGATCTATCCCCCACAGTCTCTTTTCCGGGAAAAATGATGCGATGAAATGGGCTGCAATCATGGCAGCACAGAGAATCACCACGCTTTTCTCAAATTTTGAAAGTTTTATCATCGGAGACAATTTTATTTCACTTCTTTTCTATTATCCTTTTCGAGCTTTTTTATCAAATCACGTGCTTCCTCTTTTCGAGCGGTATCTTCGGAAGACTCAAGATAAAGCTTTAAATGTTGAATTGCTTCTTGAGGTAGATTTTCTCTGGTTAAAGCAAAACCTAGGGCGAAGTGAGTCTGGGCATGATGAGGTTTGATTTTTAAAGCTTTTTGAAAGATAAGTATTGCTTCATTTATATTCTCCATTTCCAGATAGGTAATCCCTAAATCATAGTATGCTCGAACATAATCGTTTTTTAACTCTATTGAGTTTTTAAAAGATTCAATGGCTTTGTGCAACAATCCTTCTTTAGCATAAAAAAGACCAAGCCTGTGGTGTGCTTCTGGATTCTCCGGGTCGAGTCTTTTCGCCTTTTCATATTGTTCTATTGACTCCTCAAAAAGACCCTTTTCTGAAAACGCATCTCCTAAGTTTACATAGTATGAGGATTGGGTAGGTTTCGAACGGATTGCCGATTTAAACTCTGAAATTGCCTCATCTAATAATCCCTTTTTCAAATAGGCAAGACCTAAATTATTATGAGCATACGATGCATTGGGATCTATTCGAATTGCATTTTCAAACAATGAGATACCCTTTTCTACTTCCCCTATTTCAAAATACCGAACACCTAATTTGACGATGTTTCTGGGATTTTTTTCCAATGTTATGGTTTTTTCCAGTTCCTCCATTTCCCTTTCGGTCATCCCCAGTTCCCGGTAGCAGATAGACAATGTCTCATATCCATAAGATTTTCCACGCTGGTATAAACCCAAAAGGTTTTCGAATCTTCTCACCGATTTTGATATATCGGCATTTAATAGAAACCAGGGTAACGAGCAGGTCAAAAGGGTAATGGTTAAAGCAAGAACAACGTATTTGGCATTTTTTAATTTTTCATGTAAATCAACCATTAGATAAATAGCCCAAATAGTGTAACCTAATCCGGTAAAAGCGAAAAGATCCCAGTCTCTGGCATAACCTAACACCGGGTCAACCAAAAGTGCGAAAGCGAGAGAAAATATCGTAACAAGAAAAAAGAATCTTGAAGTGTTGCTTTTGATATTAATTTTCTTCCTGGCAGAGATAAAAATTGCTGCCCAGATCAAAATTCCGAGTGAGGCAACTAAAAACTGCTGGTTGATCACATCCAAAAGATGGTTGAGGCTAAAAAGTGAATAAAGATCTTTTCCAGATCCCCAAAAAGCGATCAGAAAATGACTGATTTTTTGTTCGGATCCTTTAAGGGGATAAAACTTGAAAAGTAAAAATCCTAATATGGTTGAAATGACTATTATAACAACACATAAAATCTTCTGCAGGATAATCCCTTCAGGATTTAAAGCATCCTTGGTGGGGTTTTTAATTAAAAGCAGAAAAAGAAAAGATGGAAAAAGAACCAAGGCTGAAATATGAAAAAATCCCGATATCAAAAGGACAAAACAGGGAAGAATAAGACTATTTTTCCCATTCAAATAACCAATTGAGAAATAGATATACAAAAGGATAGCAAGATATAAAATAGTATAGCTCTCCACATAGCCTAAGAATAGCTGGGTACCACCTGAAAAAACCAGCAAAACCAAAATTAACATTTTATCCCTTCCACTTCTGCCAATCATATCCCCCAAAAGAAAAACAAAAAAGACAAAAACAGCACCGCAGACAACGCTTACAAAAGCATAAGTTGTGTAGGCATCCCAATTGAAAATTTGATGAAAGAAACCATACAGAGTGCTATGAAGGGATAAATCCAAAAATTCGGTAAAGAAAGGTCTGGCTCCTGTAGAAATCTCTTTTGCCCTCAAATAGCCATCACCTAAAAGGTAGGTCTTTGTTCTGAGCAGCCAAAAAATTACCAAAAATATTAAACTGACAATAATGTATCTCAGATATTTGAGTTTACCTATCCAGGCGAAATGTGGTAAGCGGAGCTTATATCTATCCAGTGCAGTTGATTTCGGTACAAGAACCAAAAGCAACAAACCTAAAAAGAGAATGATTATCCTAAAACTTAGAGAAAAATAAGCCAGGTGATTTATCCCCCACAATCTCTTTTCCGGGAAAAAGGAGGCTATGAAATGAAGGAGAATTAAAATAAAACAGAGGATGGCTATCGTTTTTTCGAGCCTGGATAATTTCATCTCTTGAACTCGATAACGATCCCCTCGGTTTCCCATCTGGAGCGAACACTTATTGTGTCCGGATATATCGCTTTTGGCTCCGAAGGAGAAAAGGGATAAAGTTTACCAAAATCAAATTTTTGGTCCTGATCCAAATCGACAAAAGCGCTTAATATATATTTTCCAGGAAGAATACTGTCGAACAAAAATTCCCCGGGTGCCTCCAGTAGTTTCTGGTAATCCAGCTCAGGCGATTCTATTTTTGAGAGAGTCACAAAAATTTCTTTATCCTGATTTTCGGATAAAAGCATAACTTCACCAGAAAGGCTTCCCAGGGTATCCGGATTCAAAGTGGCAAAACTCACCTCAAAAGGAATTGTGTCCAGAGAATTCCCGAAAAGGTCTTTAACTTCGTCTTTCAACTCAATTTCATATTCGGTTTCTCCTGAAAGGATACTTTCCGGTTCGAAGACAAAGGTTACCGGATTTACCCAGAAATACTGGCCTTTGATTTCGATGCCATCTTTCTCTTTCAATAAAAAAGCTTTCTCCACCGAGGTTTTTTCAGGAGGTTTTTCAAAAAAGATTTTTAACTTTTTATCCAAGGATACGATTTTCTCTTTATCCTCTGGTGAAGTTGCCAAGATCTTCAATTTCGCAGTATCGGGGGAATCGGTGCCAGAAAAAAAGCATTTGTTTTTTTCAGGATTGATTTCATTACCGGATTGATCGGTCAAATCTGTTACTTTTAACTCATATTCTGTTTTTGAATCGAGATCATCGGTTATCAAAAATGAGTTCTGGTCTTGGTTATGAAGAGAGTACACCAGCTTGATCTCTAAAGTGCTTTTTGGCTTTTCCCCAGAGGTGATAAGGTATGATTTTGGATTGACCAGTTTTTGCAGGTCAATTGGTTGGTCGAAAGTCACCCTTATTAGATTTTTATTCAAAGCCTCACATTCGACTAAAGAGGGTTTAGTTGTATCCTGTTTGGACAGGAAGAAATCCATATTCTCTTTTCTGAAAAATTGGTAGTTTAATTCAACGTCGGATGTTGTAATGCCAGCCTGCTCAGATTCAAGATCCAAAAGAAAATCTTTGTTGATATCATCTATGGCGAACAGTCTATAAGTACCGAAGGAAAGATTCTTAAGCTCATATCTTCCCTTTTCATCAGTCTGGGTAACATAATCAGGTAAAACATAAGGTAACTCTGGTTCATTTTGAGCGAAAAGGTAGGCTGAGACAGTTATTCCGGGAGCTACTTTTTTTCCCGAGTAAACACAACCGGATACAAAACCGGAATCGATTAAGTCTCCGGTTGAGAAAGCAAAGGAAAAAGGTGAGATTAAACTGTTGCCGTGTGAATCGGTAGCATCCGTTCCTAAACTGACAACGTAGGTTTTGTCTTTTAAAAGAGGCTCCTGTGGAATAACCTCGAGTCTCTTTTTATGCCATTTGAACTCAAAAGGAGTTTTGGGCAAAGGCGAAACGAAAACCGCCTCCTGGGTTTTTTTCTGCATCATACTTTCGGAGAAGAAAATCTCGATTTTGGTTTCCAGGCTCACTCGGACTGAATCCTTTGGTGGAGATGTTTTGATTACCCGTGGAGGAGTCTTATCCTCAGGACCTCCTGGGGGCATGCCCTGTTTGGCGCAATGAAACAGAAATAGGATTATAAAAGTTAGATTTATTAACCTTATCGCTTTTTTTTTACTTCTGATATTCAAATCTCTTAATTTAAATGAAAGAAGGATTAACTATTTCAGGACCCAATTCCTGACACCAATTTAAACCTTAAGGATATATTGATATATGCTTTTACTCTCTGCAACCTTAAAGCGATGTTCTCTACTTTTCCAGCTTTTTCTTTAAGTTTTCGTTCTCCGGATCAAACTCCAGAGCTTTTCCCCAGTATTCTATCGCTTTCTGCCTTTCCCCTTTTGCCTCCAGGATATCTCCCAGGTGTTCGAAGATAACCGCATCGGTATCCAGAAGCTCCGCTGCTTTTCTAATATTTTCCTCTGCCCTGTCGATCTCTCCCAGTTTAAACAGCACCCAACCATAGGAATCTATATAAGCGGGATTATCCGGTTTTTTCTCCAGAGCTTTTTCTATCATCATCTTTGCTTCTTCCAGCCTTATTCCTCTATCCGCCAGAGTATAACCAAGATAATTCAAAACCAGGTCGTTTTCGGGTTCGATCTCAAGAAGCCTTTCGAATACCTTAATCGATTCGTCCAGCTGTCCGATTCTCTCCAGAGATGAACCCAAACCAAAGAGGATATGGGAAGCGTTTGGAGAGAGGCTGTCAGCTTTTTGGAAAAAGACCGAGGCTTTTTCATACTCCTCTAAACGATTATGAGATATTCCCAGATAATAATAAAGCCCTGATTTAATCTCCACATTTTTCAAACCATCCTGAAAAACTTCAATAGCCTTTCTGGTGCTGTCCTCCTCCAGGTAGGTCAAGCCCAGATAAATCCAGCCATCGGGCAGAGAATCGTTAAGGGTCGTGGTCTTTTTGAAATTCTCTTTTGCCGAAGCGAAATCCTTTTTCTCTAAAGCTGCTTTTCCTGATAGAAGAAAGACGAAATAGTCGGAGGGATAATCCTGCTTAACAGCGGTAAGCAGGGATTCGGCTTTATCTATCTGATGGTTTAGAATATACAATTCGGCTAAAATATTCTGTGTGGTCTGGTCCTTGGGAGTAAGTTCTGCCAGTTTTTCTGCTTCGGAGATAGCTTCTTTTAACCTTCCTTGATTCTTTAAAAGAAATACAAGTCTTTTTGTGATGTAGACATTGGGGTAACCGATGCTTGAAGCTCTTTGGTATCTTTCAATCGCACTCTCCGGATCATCCATTGCTTCGTATGTTTGAGCCAGGCCCAGCCAGGTTTCCCTGTCATCAGGAGCTATCTGAGTTGCCTTTTTGTATTGCCTTTCAGCCTCGTCATATTCCGTGTTCTTCAAAAAAAAGGAGGCAGCTTGAAGCCTGACCTCTAAATTGAAGGGATAAAGCTCCACTATCTTTTTCCAGGCAGAACCAGCCTCTTTGATCCTGCCGGTAGCTTGATAGAGCAAGATCAGATTCCAGAGAGGGTGGGTATAGGTGGAATCGAGTTCAACCGACTTTTGATAGGATTCTATAGCTTTTTCCATCTGGCGCATCCTACCATACAAATCCCCTAAAAATGACCAGACCACCGAGGTTTTAGGCTGGATTAACAAAGCTTCTTTTAAGGCTTTTTCGAATTCCTCTTTTTTATAATGGGCTTTGGCTAAAGCTAATCTGATCTCTTCTTTTTGCGGATCAGCTTTAAGGGCTTTATGATATTCTGAAATGGCCGAGTCAAGCTCCCCCTGAAGTTGATACCATTCTCCCTTTACGAAGTGGTGGAAAGAAAGATATTCATCGGTTTTTTCCTTTTCCGCCTGCTTGTTCATTAAAGCAGGAGCACAACTTAAAAAGAAGATCAGAACCGTTATGAATAAAAAAGCTAAAGGTTGTCTTTTGCACATACCTACATTTTAAGCTTTTCCTTCAAAAAAACAAGGGGAAATTAGATTTAATTCAGATGAAATTAAAAATCAGCTAAACACTCCTTTAGTTTTACCAGCAGCAAAAAAAAAGTATCTATATGATTTGCAGAAAAATGAGTAATTGTTAGATTTAAAAATAAAAATCCCCAGAATTCGTATGGGCAAGCAAAGCTCTTGCTCGCTTTTTATATGTTTGGAATCTTTTTCCTGGGGTTTGTCAGCCCAGCTTTAGCTAATTTTTGCCTTGACAAACATCATAAGAACTTATTATTATATTTCAATCTGAAGAAAAAGCTAAAATTCTATGTTGCAAAAAAGGATTTATCTTATCTTAGCCATTATATTTTTCTTTTCTCTGCTTAGTGCACATCAGAAACCAAAAGCTCCATTTCAAAATAGTCTCGAATTAGTTCGCTCAACAAAAGATGAACTTATAGTCGAACTTCGGGTCTCGGATTTTCAGGAGGAGGATATTTATCAGGGTGGGGAAATTTTTCAGAGGATTAAAGCAAAAGGATTTGGTTATGTAAACCAGCCAGGCAAACCAATGCTCCCCTTTTCCGGAACTCTGGTTGAGATTCCACAGGGAGCAAAAGTTGAACTCGAGATTTTGGATTATGAAAAATCTTTAAAATCCAATTACCACATTTGCCCATTTCCTGAACTTGAGATCCAAAGAAAAGATGGAAAGATATTCACTTATGAAAACTATATAAAGGATGAAGACCTCTACTCTTCTGACATCTATTTCCCTCAAAGGATAGTTGAGCTGGGTTTTCAAGGCAAGCTGAGGGATAAAAAGGTGGTGCAGCTAAAGTTTTTGCCCTTCCAGTTCAATCCCCAGAGGGGCCAGCTGATCGTTTATACAAGTATTTTGGTAAAAGTGAAACTTGTTGGAGGACAGTTCAAAAGGTCTGAGATCGGATTACCCACATTATACACAAAAAAAGATCCTTTTGAACCTGTATACCGATCCAAGATTTTAAATTACAGTCCGGGTAAGGAAAGACATATACAAAATGAAGCGTATTTCAAAAAGCATGATTTCAACTTTTTTGAAAATGCTTACAAGATAAAAGTTGCGGAAGACGGTATTTACAAGCTGACCTATGATGATTTAACCCGGGCGGGAGTTGACCTCCCCTCTTTGAATCCTGAAAAAATCGATGTTTACAACAGGGGCCAAAGGATGGGCATTTTAGTTTTCGGTGAAGAGGACCAGGTCTTTGACCCGGGGGATTGTATCATATTTTACGGAGCCAAAAACGAAAGCCCTTATTCGGACACGAATTTCTACTGGCTGACCTGGGAAGCAGAGAAAGGTTTGAGAATGGAAAAAAAGGATGTTTATCCTGAGGATATCCTGCCTTCCTTGGAAAGCTACATATACCAGGTTCATTTGGAGGAAAACGGGTTATATTATCCTAACGTCTGGCAGGGGAGGGAACAATCACACTGGTTCTGGAAAAGCCTTCTACCCATCCAATTTCTGCAGGATACGGTTGATTTAAATGCCCTGGCTGATATGGATGAGGATTTTTGTTTTAGAATAGTGCTGAGAGGCAAAACCAACGACACCTCAGTGGATCCAGATCATCATGTTCAAATCTCAATCAACAGCTTGGTTATCTCAGACCTTTTCTGGGATGGTAAAATCGAATATGACACCACGGTTTATTTTGCCCAGACCATTCTTGAGGAAAAAGAAAACGAGATTAAAATACAAAGCGTCTCCACCGGAACTTTCGTTAACCAGTTATATATCGACTATTATGAGATCGGGTATTGGCGCAGATACCGGGCAGCAGAGGATTTTTTAAAATTCGGTGTTCCGGAATCAGGTCTATCCCACCATGAGAAGATCCAGTTTGAACTTGAAAATTTCACAAGCAACCAAATCGAGATTTTTGAGGTGTCGAATCCCTGCAGTGTGAAACATTTAATTGACTTTTCTGTCCATGCTGAGGGACCGACCTACACCACAAAATTTCAAGATGAGTTTGAAAAGGGTAAAAGATATCTGGCTTTGACCCGGGGAAAAATAAAATCACCTGTTTCGATTGAAAAGGATCAACCCTCGGATCTTGTGTCAACTTCAAATCAAGCTGATTATATTATCATCACCCACCCTGATTTTTTCCAGGCGGTAAAGCCCCTTAAGGAGTTGAGGGAAAGCGAGGGTCTAAAAGTCAAGGTAGTTAAAGTAACCGATATTTACGATGAGTTCAACCATGGGAATTTCGATCCCTCTGCTCTCAAGGATTTCCTGTCCCATGCTTACTTCAACTGGCAGCTTCCCCAACCGACCTACGTTCTTTTGATTGGAGATGCCAGTTACGATTTCAAAGGTTACCTGGATCAGAACATAAATTACGTTCCCACTCATCTTTTCATCGCCTCGGATGGGCGCTTCACCGAGATAGGATCTGACAGCTGGTTTGCCTGCGTTGACGGGGAGGATGATCTTGCTGACCTTTTGATAGGAAGGCTCTCGGGACAAAGCGTCTCTGATATAGAGAATATGGTGGGTAAGACTATTCAATATGAGAGGATGCTGCCTGACCAGAGCTGGAGGAAAAGGATTCTTTTTGTAGCTGACAATCCGGACGCGGGTGGGGATTTCGAAGGGGTCTCGGATCT
>LJUW01000075.1 GCA_001304315.1 candidate division Zixibacteria bacterium SM23_73_2
GCATTAGGATAAACCGAATCGGGATCGTTTTTCATTGGATCCAAATAAGTGGGCATGTTTACAGGATCGTAGCAGGTATCAGCGAAAGGCAGAGAAACTCCACATACCTCGTAATCTGTTTTAAGCCAGACATCTATCGTTACCTCACCTGGAAATTCTGGAGTAATAGCATATAGGGTGCAGCCATCAGTTGAGTGAACACCAGAAGCCTTCAAGTAAATTGTATCTGGCTCATAGGGGTCATCGGAATTATATGCATTTGCTAAATTAAATAGATTAAATAACAAAACCATAAGTAATAAAAGTTTTAAAGACTTCATAACAAACCTGTTCGTTTGATATTAAATTCTTATTTTTTGTCTTTTCAAACTCTCAGTTCAAACTCAATTTTAAGAGTCAGATTGGAAATCTCACTTTAACTCTTAAAAAATAAGAATAAACTTCCTCCCCAGCTTTCCCCAATAATTCTAAATTTTACCTTACAACTTAAATATAAAAACCTAATTGAAAAAGTCAATTTAAATCCTAAAGATAATTACCGAAGATTGTATTTTTCTAAAAGCAGCAAACTGGAAACATCTCTTAATTGTTCTCATAAATAAAGGCTAAATCAGTTTTTCTCTTTTAAATTTATTGCAAACCAACGGGTTGATTATGCGTAGATTTAGCTTGTATAATAAATTTTTGTGTTTATATTCCGACCATTAGAATAAAAGGTCAAAAATTCGGAGAATTGATCTCAAATGTTCGAGCAGTTAACGGAAAGATTCGAAAGCCTTTTCAAAAAGCTGAAAGGCCTGGGAAAACTAACCGAGTCGAATGTCCAGGATGCTTTAAAAGAGGTGAGAAGAACACTTCTGGAGGCGGACGTTAATTACAAAGTGGTTAAGGAATTCACCGAGAACGTTAAAAGAAAAGCTCTGGGAGAGAAAGTCCTTTCAAGCATCACTCCAGGTCAGCAGTTTATTAAAATAGTTCACGATGAGCTCACCTCGCTTTTAGGCACGGAATCCCAGGAGGTTAATTTCTCACTAACTTCTCCCACAACCTGGATGTTAGTGGGACTTCAGGGAGCAGGTAAGACCACAGCATGCGTAAAATTAGCTTTGTACTTCAGAAAAAAAGGGAAAAAACCGCTTCTGGTGGCAGCGGACGTGAAAAGACCCGCAGCAGTAGAGCAGCTTATGATTCTCGGAAAAAACTTAGATATTCCAGTATTTTCAGACTCAAAGAAGGTTTGGAAAAACCCGGAGAAAATCTGCGATCAAGCAAAAAAGAAAGCAAAAGATGAGGATTTCGATCTTATAATAATCGATACCGCAGGAAGACTGCATATAGATCAAGAGTTGATGGATGAGCTCAAAAGAATCAGAAAGAAAGTTGAGCCGCAAGAGATCCTTTTGGTGGCGGATGCCATGACCGGACAGGATGCGGTGAACATCGCCTCCACATTTGAAAAAGAGATCGGTCTGGATGGGATATTTCTCACCAAGATGGACGGAGATGCCAGAGGCGGTGCTGCTTTGTCCATCAAGGCGGTTTGCGGAAAGCCGATTAAATTCATCGGAGTCGGCGAGAAAACGGATGCCTTGGAGCTTTTTTATCCTGAGCGGATGGCTTCCAGGATTCTGGGGATGGGGGACGTGGTCTCTCTGGTGGAGAAGGCTCAGGAGACGATAAGCCTGGAGGAAGCAAAAGAATTAGAGAAAAAGCTAAGAAAACAAAGCTATACTTTAGAGGATTTCTTCCACCAGCTCCAGCAAATCAAGAAAATGGGGCCTCTGGAGTCCATTTTGGATATGATTCCCAATCTGGGAACAAAATCATTAAAAGGGCTATCTTTTGACGAAAAAACCTTGACAAAAGTAGAAGCTATTATAAATTCTATGACAAGGAAGGAAAAGGAGAAACCTGAGATCATAGATGGTTCGAGAAGAAGAAGGATCGCTTCAGGAAGCGGGACTTCGGTGCAGGACGTCAACCGGCTGTTAAAGCAGTTTGTGATGATGCAGAGGATGATCAAAAGAATGAACAGGGTGGACCCGAAAGCTTTGGGAAAGGGTCTGTTCCCTTTTTAGAAAGAAGAGGATATGGCAGTTAAGATAAGACTGAGAAGAATGGGAAGGAAGAAGAAGGCTTACTTCCGGGTGATAGCCACCGATTCGAGGTCTCCCCGGGACGGAAGGTTCATCGAGATTTTGGGTCATTATCACCCCTTGGATAACCCTGCCACTTTGGAGGTTAAGGAGGAGCGGGTATTTTTCTGGCTGGGAAATGGCGCCATTCCCACCGAGACGGTGAACGCGCTTTTCAAACAGATAGGGCTTTACCGCAAATTGGAGAAAATGGAAAAAGGTGAGGATATTTCCCAATTAGAGATTTTGACCCAGATAAAGGAGAGGAAGAAAAAGAGAAAAAAGAAGAAAGCTGCTAAGCTTGAGGAAAAGAAACCTGAGGAGAAGGAGGTGGAGGAAACAAAATCCGAACAAAAAGAGACCGAAGAGAATTCGTCAGGTAAAGAGGACGCCACATCTGAGAAGCCAAGTAGTTAACCGTTATTCTGTAGGAGGTGCTTAAATGAAACAGTGGATCGAAACCATTGTTCAGGAGCTGGTTGACAATCCAGACCAGGTAGTGGTCACCGAGGTGGATGGCGAGAGGACCACAGTTTATGAGCTCCGCGTGGGTCCTGGAGATCTGGGCAAGGTGATTGGTAAGCGCGGAAAGACCGCAGGCGCTATTCGCACTCTGCTTTCAGCAGCTTCTGCCAAAAAGGGCAAAAGGGCTATGCTCGAGATCTTAGAGTAATCCCGATTATGGGTATGGTAACCATCGGGAAAATCTCCAAACTCAGAGGAGTTCGTGGGGAGATGGTTATCATCCCATTAACCGATGATCCCAAACGCTTTTTGTCCCTTAAGGAGGTTTACCTCGAAAAAGAGGGCAGAAAAAAGCTTTACCGGATCAGAAAGGTTAAGAGATTTAAGGAAAAGATATTAATCTCTTTTGAAGAAATCGACTCACCAGAGGCTGCCAGGCCTCTGGTGGGCTCGTTTATAGAGATAGAAGATAAATATCTTATCCCTTTGCCCCAAGGAAGTTATTTTGTCTTCGAGATCGTGGGAATGAAGGTGAAAACGGAATCGGGAAAGATCTTAGGCGATATAAAAGAGGTCTTATCTCTTCCAGCTAACGATGTGTACGTGGTCAGAAAAGGTGAAAAGGAGTACAACATCCCGGCGATAAAAGAGGTGGTAAAGAAAGTTGATTTGGAAAAAAAGGAAATGACAATAAAACCCCTTAAGGGACTTTTAGAATAGATGAAGGTTGACCTATTGACCATATTTCCCGAGTTTTTTTCCGGACCTCTGGATTCAAGCATTTTGAAAAGGGCGATCCAGAGCGAAAAGGTTCGGATTAACCTGGTTAACATAAGGGATTTTGCCAGGGATAAACACAAGACCACCGACGACGTCCCTTTTGGTGGAGGGGGTGGGATGGTGATGATGATTGAACCACTTTATCATGCACTTGAATCCGTGGTGGAGAAAAAACAGGAAAAAATAATCATGACCTCAGCATGGGGAAGGAGATTTTCCCAGGATATGGCCAAGGAGCTTTCGACTTTAAAGCATCTGGTTTTAATCTGCGGTCACTACAAGGGGGTGGACCAGAGGATAAAAGAGCTTTTCCCAATGGAGGAGGTTTCCATCGGCGATTACGTTCTTTCCGGTGGTGAATTTGCTTCCCTGGTGATGCTGGATGCGGTGGTGAGGCTGATCCCCGGGGTTCTGGGCAACTTCGAGTCAGCGGTAACCGATTCCTTCTATGAGGGGATTTTAGGTTATCCCCAGTACACCAGGCCAGCCGAGTTTATGGGCTTGAAGGTACCGGAGGTTTTGCTCTCAGGAGATCACCAGAAGGTCAGGCTCTGGAGGAAAAAACAGGCTTTGAAGATGACTTTCATAACCCGTCCCGATTTGTTAGAACAGAAAGAACTTTCAGAGGAGGACAGAAAGCTTTTAAAAGAGATCTAAAATCCGAAGTATTAATAGAAAAGGATGTGAGCTAAAATGGATCAGATATCCAAAGTAGAATCCGAACATCGCAAAAAAAGGATTCCCAGGTTTTCAGCCGGAGACACGGTAAAGGTATATTACAAGATAAAAGAGGGGGACAAGGAAAGAGCCCAGATTTTTGAGGGTGTGGTTCTGCAGAGACGGGGAGAGGGCACCGGAAGTACCTTTACCGTAAGGAAGATCTCCTCGGGTATCGGCGTGGAGAGGATCTTTCCCTTGCTTTCGCCCAACGTCTCCAAAATTCAGGTGGTGAAAAGGGGTAAGGTCAGAAGGGCGAAGATCTTCTACCTTCGCAAGCTGGTGGGAAAATCAGCCAAGATCGAGGAGGATAGGGAGAAATACTTAGAGAAAGCTGAGGAGGAGATTATCGAGGAAGAGGAAGAAGAGCCTGAGGAAAAGGAGAAAAAGGAGGCTGAAAAGGAGGTTAAAGCTGAGGTTAAACCTGAAGCCAAGGTTGAAGAGAAAAAGAAAGAGGAGAAGAAAAAGGAAGCGGAGCCAAAGCCAGCTAAAGCCGAGGTGAAGGAAAAGCCAGAGGAGGAGAAGAAGGAAACTGAGAAAAAAGAGACTGAAGCTGAAGCTAAGGGGGAGAAGGAGGAAAAGGGAAAGAAGGAATGACTTTTAAAGAATAGACTTTTATTTTAATCGTTAAAAGAATATTTTGATTTTCTAACTTTTTCTCAGAAAATTATTTATGTTTTATCCCTGATATTTCTTTATACCCTCATTGCAGTCCCCACCCACATTTCTCGTTTTATTTGGAATGATAGAAAAGTAAAGATATTTACGTTACTCTAAATTGGATGGGTAAGCTTCAGCATTTACCGATTCTTGAATATCCATAAATACAGATATGGCAAAGGTCAAAAGACCTGCGCTACACCTGATTTAAGGTCTAGTCTGAATGGCTAAATAAGTAGCTTTGTAACCACCCTTCTCAACCTGAATGGTATCGATTATATTGTTGGTCTCAAGGTTTATCACCACTATGGTGTACCACCAATCACTCACATATGCTTTTTTTCCATCAGGGGTAACCTCTATATCACAGGTAGCCATTGAACCAGCCAGACCGGGCGGCACTATGGTGTCAGTTGAAATAAAAGAAAAAGTATAATCTTGAGTATCGAAAACCCAGATCTCACCCTCTGGGTAGGGAGGCCATAGTTGATACCCGCCAGGATCCGTAACATAAACGTATCTACCATCCGGAGATATGGCAAGGTATGCCAATTGAAAAAGAGAGTGTTCCGGAGCGAGTAGAACATGATACTCAAACACCAGAGAATCTTCTGTTAGATCATAAACCCCAAAAGTCCCGATAGAGCTAAAACCACCTGTAAAATATAAGGTTTTACCATCAGGCGAAAGAATGAGTGCAGAAAGACCAAGCTTTATACCTTCATATTCTGATGAGACTATCTCAAAAGTCCTCTCCCAGGAAAAAGTCTGATAATTAAAAACTCCAACACCACCTAAATCCAAAATACCATAAACACGAGGTGATTTTCTATCGAATGTTAAAGAGCCAAAAGGTCCAATCTCATAAGTAGTATCATAACAGAGATACTGATGAGTACAAGCATCAATCACACATATCCCTTTTTTGCCAGATGAACCACAACGACTTGTAAAAAGATATTTGCCATCAGGTGAGATATAAACACTCGAATTAGAGCCTGTATATTTAATCTCTTTTGTCCTGGTGTCGATTTCATAAAAAGCGTGATGCTCAGGAATATAAACATAAAGTATCGAGCCATCAGGAGAGATTCCCAAAAGCATGGTTCCAAATGGTGGGTCTCCAAAATATATGGTATCAACAACTGTAGCAGTATTGGTATCAACTTCATACACACACCCCCTACTGTTATTTACAATATAGAGCATATAAGCCTTTGGTGAAGGGGGAGGCTCGGTGGGCTTCCTTTTGGAGCAGCCAGACAAAAAACATAAACAAAAGCCAGTCCATAATAGAAAGATTATTGTCCCCTTCAGTCTAATCTGTTTTAGAGAAGATTTTAAACGCATTAGAAACTCCTTTTCTTTGTCAAACCCGCCTCTCTGCAAAAGCTTTCTTTTCTGCTTATCCTCATTTTTACTTAATTAAATAATTATTTTTGTCAAGATATATTTTTGTAACAAATCAGAAACTTATCCAGGTAATCCTAAGATATCCATTCTATAAAACCACTTTTTGGACTTTCTCGAAAAAGATGAAACCTTACCCTAAAAGTTTCCGTATTGACAAAATAAGCAATTGTATTATATTAAGTTATGTTAGTAGAATAGTAACAGTGTTAAATCCAGTTTAAGATACTAATGCAATCTATTAAATATCAATATCTTAGGTGATTGAGTTAAAGTAAACGTTCCAGTGAGAGGAGGTGGTTATCTATTTAAAATCTTGGTTTGAGGGGGAGGAAATGCCGATAATCTGAATTTGAAACATTCACTAAAACCAAAAGGAGTAAAAGATGAATCGCCAGAAGATTTTATTTTCACTTCTCTTTTTCTTCCTCCTTTTCTTTTTATCCACCAACCTGTCTTTCTCCTCCGAAAGAGACGTGATGCAGGCCAAGCTTATTATAACCCCTGAATTAAGGGTTAAAGATATTCATAAGATGCAGTTGGATATAATCAAACTCGAACCCCGGAAATACATCGAGTTCATAACCAACAGAGAACAGGTTGAAGATTTGCAAAGGATGGGATATGAGATAGAGATTGTGCACCATGATCTGGTATTATACTACCGGTCGCAGCTGGACACCAGCAAAGATATGGGAGGGTACCATACCTATGAGGAGACCGGTCATTTCCTGGATTCGATGCACAATGAGTATCCGGACATAACCACCGATACATTTTCGATAGGTCAATCCCTGGAGGATCGTTCCATCTGGGGTTTTAAGATATCGGACAATCCGGAGGTGGACGAGGACGAGCCGGAGATATTCTATAATGGGCTTCATCATGCCAGGGAGCCGATGTCCATCGAGGTTCTGATATACTACATCACCCATCTTCTGGAAAACTACGGAACCGATCCCGAAGTGACAGACATCGTGGACAACGCCGAGCTGTGGTTCGTTCCCATAATCAATCCCGATGGCTACGAATACAACCGGCAGGAAGATCCGGGTGGCGGTGGGATGTGGAGGAAGAACAGAAGGGACAACGGAGACGGAACCTGGGGAGTTGATCCCAACCGTAACTATGGCTATATGTGGGGGTACGATGATGAGGGCTCTTCCCCCAATACCGGTTCAGAAACTTACCGGGGAACTGGCCCCTTCTCCGAGCCTGAAATCCAGGTGATAAGGGATTTCATCTCAGCTCACGATTTTGTGGTATGTATAAACTACCATTCGGTAGCAGAGCTTTTTCTAATGCCCTGGGGGTTTGACTACATACGCCCCACCGATTATCTGGTGGATGATTTTATGGGTGACAGTGCGGAGTATTTTACCGGATACGATGCAATACCAGGACATGTGTTTTACCTCACCAACGGGGATTCGGATGATTGGCTCAGGGGTGAAACCACGACCAAAAATAAAGTTTTTGGTTACACTCCCGAACTGGGAATGATGTCTTTCTGGCCTCCGGCATGGACCATTCCCGTAGTGTGCCAGGATAACCTCGAGGCTAACATGTTCTATGCCCGAACCGCTCAGGACTTAAATGATCGGTCGATAAGACACATAGAGACCGATCCCAATTATACTCCTTTTATATCCTCGATAGGTCAGTACAGCGATTCTGTCTATAACTTTAGAATCTACAATCACGATCCCAGTTCCCCTTTGGATTTTAACATAACTGATCCGGACAGTACTGGAGAGATGAGCTATGATATGGCATCCCTGAATGAGTTTTTGTACTCCAAAGGATATCTTTATTCTTTTGATCCTTTTGAACTTTTTGCCAAAACCTCATTCTCTTCCAGCCGAATGTACGATTGGCTGAGGGTCAGCCCCACGACCGGCTCCATTCCAGCCGGATCCTATCAGGATCTGGCTGTGACCGTGGACGCAAACGGGATCGAGGGGGAATACTTTGGCAAAGATTATTTTGGCACCATTGTGATCGCTACCAACAACGACAGGATCCCTCCCTATTCCGATACTACCTTGATAGACGTAAACATGAAGGTCTTTACCCAGTATTTTGACCAGTATACTGAGATTAAAAGCTCCAGGCTTTATGCGGGGATATCCAACAACACCAATGTGGGACGCAAAGATAATCCTGGTCTGGGTTATCTGGATGACGAGATAGGTTATCTTTATGACGGTTCGCTCTTTTTGGGATACATCCCTCAGCCAGGTGATACCGTCGTTCACCGGCAGATGCTCAACACTTCCTCGCTGCGAGCCACTTCCCATCTGGTGATCGACAGCACCACCGATCCCAATGCAGTATTTGTCTATTATTCTGATTCTACCGAGGACGGTGATTTGGGTATAGACGGAGAGATTGCAGTTTATCAGATTCCTGACAGCTCAGAGTTTCTGATATTCAAATACCGGATATTCAATCTTTCGGGTACAATAACTCAGGAGTGGACGAGGATTTGAATCTGGTATGGCAGAAAAGTTACTATGAGCCGGACCGGTATGCGGGTTTAGCTTATCTTTCACCCGATGATCCTTACGGGGCCAGCGTGATAAAGAACAACCAATACATATTTCCTAATGGCGGGGATTTCCTGACAGGAGAGCTTTATCAGATAGCCTCAATCCCGGGTTATAATCCCTACTCATACAATCAGGATCTCACAACGGTGATGAGTGCCAAGAGGACCTATCTGGGAACCGATGACACGGTGGAGGTTATCTTTGCACTGGCGGTTAGCAAAAGTGGTCTGGGTGATTTGAAAAACTCGGTTCTCAAAGCCAAGCTTCTGTCCGGAGCTGCGATCGAGAGCGGAGACGTTGATGGAGATGGGGAGCTCAACCTGGGCGACGTGATCTACTTGGCCAATTACTATCTGAAGGGTGGTTCTCCTCCTGTACCTCTTGTTATTGTAGGGGATGTTAACTGCGATGATGAGATTAACCTTTCGGACGTTATCTATTTAGCCAATTACCTGCTGAAGAGCGGACCTGATCCCTGCATCCATTAGATTTATTTAAAATGTTTTTCTTTTACCCCGGTTTCCTCTCAGGAGGCCGGGTTTTTTTTAAAGAAATCTCTTTACAAATTTCTTTTCGGTTTATAATTTGATAACAGACTTTCTAAACCAATACACAAAGATCTTGGAATAGAGATTTTTTATGCTGGATTACGAGAGGATTATCTGGAATCAGGGTATAGGGCTGGTATGCGGGGTGGATGAGGCAGGTAGGGGTCCTCTGGCCGGGCCGGTGGTTTCCGCTGCGGTCGTTTTTCCCAGGGATTTTTATCTTGAGGGAGTAAACGATTCCAAAAAGCTCAGCGCCTCCCAGAGGGAAAAACTTTTCGATCTTATAACCGAAAATGCTTTGGATTTTGGAGTAGGGGTAGTCGGTCATGAATTGATAGATAGAATCAACATCTTAAACGCATCCCTTCTGTCAATGCAGAAGGCGATAAGAAAACTGAAGATCGTCCCGGAGATGGTTTTGGTCGACGGCAGAATAAAAATACCCCATCTTAAAATCCCCCAGATCGTGCTTGTAAAAGGGGATAACCTCTCTGTCTCAGTTGCCTCAGCTTCTATACTCGCCAAGGTGACCAGGGATAGACTTATGGAAGACTTCCACAGGGAATATCCGCAGTTCTCATTTGACAAAAACAAAGGCTACTCCACCGAAGCGCACAGAAAAGCTTTGGAGAACTACGGTCCCTGCAAAATTCACCGAAGGTCTTTTAAGATATCCAATCTTTTAAAGAAAAAACAACCGGAGCTTAAGCTGTAAACATGTCTGATATGTATAAACAAAGGGTGGGATCAGAAGGGGAAAGGTTTGCTCAAGAATTCCTGGAGAAGATGGGGTATCAAATAATAAAGAAAAATTACCGGTACAGGCATAAGGAGATAGATATCATTGCAAAAGATAAAAACACGATTGTCTTTGTGGAGGTCAAAACCATAAAATCAAAAAAATTCGGGGAATCAATCGAAAAAGTGAATCTGAAAAAAAGAAAAAGGATTGCTGAGGTTGCGCAGGCATACTTAGCGGAGAATGACCTGTCCGGATTTGATTTCAGATTCGACGTGGTGGGTGTCGATTTGAAGGATGAAAAAAAGCTGGTTCACCTACCCAATGCCTTCACCATAGATTGGCTTTCAGTTTGATTCGACCTTTTCCTTTAGTTTCTGATTAATCTTTCTCCAGATCTCAACCCATTTCTCAGGGTTGTTTTTATAATCCTGGATGAATTTCTCCAAATCCTTTTGATCAGCTTTGTATTTTTTAAAAATCTCCTCTTTCATTTTTGAAAAAGAATTACCAGAAAGCTCAGGCTCGGTCTGAAGCAGGTTGAGCTCAACGTATATCTGGACAAACTTATCCTCGGATAATGGCCTGGAAAGCTGGTGGTAGAGGTAAATTGCAAAAACGACAACAAATATAATAATCGCAGATAATATAATTTTTTTTCCTAAAAGCATTGAGTTGTCCTCAAAACTATTTGATAAAGTTAATTTAGAGTCAGGATATGTCAAGAAAATAATTATTGACAAAGCCAACAGATTAAACAGATTATAATGGGATGACAAGAAAGAAGACCAGGAAGGTATGGGTGGGAAAGGTGCCCATAGGAGGAGATTCACCTGTCACAGTCCAGTCGATGTGCAATACCCCTACCAAGGATGTTCTGAAAACCACAAGGCAGATCAAAAAGTTGGAAAGGGCTGGTTGTGAGATAATAAGGGTTGCGGTTGTTGATTCAGATGATGCGAAAGCTTTAGCTGAGATCAAAAAGAGAATTAAAATTCCTCTGGTAGCTGACATTCAATTCGATTATCGTTTGGCTTTGAAATCGATAAAACACGGTGCGGATAAGTTGAGGATAAATCCGGGGAATATCGGATCTAAATGGAGGGTGGAGGAGGTGGTAAAGGCAGCCAGGGATAGAAAAATTCCCATAAGGGTGGGGGTTAACTCCGGCTCTCTGCCTTCGGATCTGAGAAAAAAATACGGGGGGGTAACGCCTGAGGGTATGGTTGAGGCTGCTTTGAGGGAGATCGAGATTCTGGAGGATTTGGATTTTAACGACACGGTTATTTCACTTAAATCCTCTGACGTTCCTACGACTATAGAATCCTACAGGATGGTTTCGAAAAAAACAAGATATCCTTTACATCTGGGAGTAACCGAGGTTGGACCGGTAAGGGTTGGTTCGATTAAATCTGCAGTTGGTATGGGAATCCTTCTGGAATTGGGAATTGGGGATACCTTAAGGGTCTCCTTGACCGGTGATCCGGTCGAGGAGGTGAAAACCGGGTATGAGATTTTAAAATCCTTGAACCTGCGTGAATACGGACCGATTTTGATATCCTGCCCTACCTGCGGAAGGTGTGAGATCGATCTTTTATCCCTGGTGAGGAAGGTTGAGAAAAGATTATCCAGGATAAAACATCCGATCAGGGTTGCGGTAATGGGATGCGTGGTCAACGGTCCCGGTGAGGCAAGGGAGGCGGACGTGGGGATCGCCGGGGGTAAGGGTTATGGAATTTTGTTCAGGAAGGGGAGGATTGTTGGAAGGGTAAAAGAGGCTAATTTAGTGAGGGTTTTGATGGAGGAGGTGGAGGGGATTTTAAAATGAGAAGCTAAATTTATGTTTCTTTTTAGAGTTAAAAGTCATTATCTTCGTTCTACCATAAACTTAAAAAGGATTTAGATTTCGGAGGATGATTATGAAAATTTCTAAGATGGTTTTTGTCAGTGCAATCATTCTTCTTTTGGCTTCAAATATCTGCGCAAGTGAAAAGGCGGAAGAACATTATCAAAAAGCATTTTCGTTGGCAGAGAAGGGTATGTATGAAAAAGCTATTGCGGAATGTGAGCGAGCCATAGAGCTTGAACCGGAGTTTTTTGAAGCTCATTTACTCTGGGGTTTTGCTTTGAACTATTTAGGCAGATATGAGGAGGCAGCAGAGAGATTCAAGGAATCAGTAAGGATAGCTCCTGATAATCCATTATCCTATCACAGCTGGGGGTTTGCTTTGAATAATCTGGGAAAGTACGAGGATGCAATAGAGAAGTATAAAAAAACAATAGAGAAGTGTGAAAAAGCATTAGAAAAGTTCGGGGATAAAGTGAAGATAGATTCTATCTATGTCTTGACCTATCTCAACTGGGGAGCAACTCTGAGTAATTTAGGTAAATATAATGAGGGGATAGAGAAGTTCAAGGAAGCAGTGAGGATAGAGCCCAACTGTGCAGATGCCTATTATTATTGGGGAAAAGCTTCAGGTGAATTAGGCAGATATGAGGAGGCGATAGAAAAGTACAAGTCAGTAATCAGGGTAGATCCCACCTATGCCGAAGCTTATTCCGATTGGAATTTAACTTTATTACTTTTCAAGCAATCAAATCCACTGATGGATTTTAAGGAAAAGACATTGAAGTATGAAGAACTTGCGGATGCCTATAACAAGTGGGGAAGAGTTTTGGCAGATTCAGGCAGGTATGAGGAGGCGATAGGGAAATATAAGTTTGTGGTTAATACAATCGATTTGGTTAATACAATCGATTCCAACAAGGCAAGGGCATTTCTCAACTGGGGAATAGCTTTAGGTAAATTAGGTAGATATGAGGAGGAAATAGAGAAGTATAAAGAAGTAGTGAAGATAGATCCTAACCATGTAGAAGCCTATTACAACTGGGGAATAGCTTTGGCTGATTTAGGCAGGTACGAAGAGGCGATAGAGAAGCATAAAAATGCAGTGAGGATAAATCCCGATTATGCGCGTTCCTATCTCAACTGGGGGATAGCTTTGTATAAATTAGGTAGATATGAGGAGGCGATAGAAAGACATAAAAAGGCATTAAGGATAAATCCCGATTTTGGAGAAGCACATTACCATTTGGGTTTTGCTCTGAAGAATTTGAATAGGAAAAAAGAAGCAAAAAAGGAATTCTCAAAAGCTCTGAAGTTGTTAAAAGAACAGGGGAGAACAAAAGATGCGGAAAATGTTGAGTGGATTTTGAAGGAGTTAGATGAGTGAGGGATTTTAGAAATGCTTGGAGTCATATGTTAATTTTTTTCCTTCTGAATTTGGGAAAAAGTTTTTTCACTCATTTTGCTATTAGTTAAGGGTACCTTACCCTTGACCAGACTTCATCGGGGTAGGGTACACCGATAGAACAATAAGGTGGTAAGATACCCCGACAGAACTTAAATAGAGTGAAGTGCTGAAAAAGGTTTTAATTTCCCTTGTTTATGAGAGCATAATTACTATTTTGAATTAATAATGTAGTTTAAAACGACTTAAGTTGGAGGATAGTTATGAAAACAGTTAAGATAATAATTTTAAGCGTTATGACAGCTGCAGTACTTTCAAACCTCTTCTGCGAAAGCCAGACCGCAGAGGGACATCTTAAAAAAGGGATTGAGCTGAGCAAAAAGGGGGTTTTTACGGAAGCGATAGAAGAATTTAAGAAAGCCGCTGAGAAAAAACCGGATTATGCTGAAGCTTATTACAACTGGGGAGTGGCTTTGGCTAATCTGGGCAAATATACTGATGCGGTGGTGAAGTATCAGGAGGCAACCGGAATAGATCCCAATTATGCGGAGGTTTATTCGGACTGGGGAGGGACTCTGGTTATCTTGGAATACTACGATGAGGGTATAGAGAAGTACAAAGAGGCAATAAGGATAGCTCCCGATATGCCGGAACCTCATGCAAATTTGGGCATTACCCTGGGTATGGTGGACAGGAAAGAGGAGGCAAAGGAGGAGCTTCAGAAAGCTTTGGAGCTGTTTAAAAAACAGGGCAAGGCTGAGGACGTGAGTAAGGTGGAGGCTTTGTTGTACAGTCTGGAGAAATCACAGGAAAAAGAATAGTGATTATTGTTGGTCCAGGGTACCTTACCCTTGACCAGTTCATCGGGGTAAGGTACACCGATAGAACAATAATGTGGTAGGGTACCCCGATGGAACATATATTTTTTAATTGGTAACCTACTTTTACTATAAGGTGGACATATCTCGCAGGCTGAAGCCTGCGGCTACCATTTGTGATATTGTATTATTTTTTTTACACCCACGTTGGGGGCAACGTGGGGTTACCGTTAATTAAGAACCTCCAAAAATTGCGGGGGGATTTTTTCCGTTAAAACCACCTCTCCCATATCGTAAAATTCAATTCCTTTTTTAAAAGCCTCATAAGCAAAAATCTTGAAAACAGCTGGTTTTTCTGATCTTCTTTTCCCCACCTCATCTGCCTGCTTTATTGTTTTGCTCAGATGAACGTACTGGCGCCTCATCGGCTTCAAACCTTCATTTTTAATCTTTTTAACCATAGAAGGGGAGGTTCCGTGAAAAAGATACTGGGGCGGTCTTTTTGGTCTTTGGTCCAATTCTATATTTAAACTGTGACCATACCTTGCCCTGATTTTATCTTCTTTTATCTCGAACCTTTGTTTTGGACAATTTTTTACCACAAGCTCGATCTGCGATGGAGTGATATCAGGATAACGCCTTTTTAATACTTTCTTCAAGTCTTCAACTGAGACAAACCCATAGGAGTCGAATTCCAAGCCGAAATCTTTGGTTTTATGCCTCAAGATCAACGACATGAACTTTGAAACCGAAACCTGTTGTTTTTTGTTTAACATGAAATGATCTTTTTAATACGTTAATTAATATATTATTGCATTGAGATGAAAAATCAATCCCAAAATTATCTTTGAGCAGAAAGGTTAAAACCTGAATCGGTCCAATTTACACATTTCAAAATATTAACGATTTCTTAAATTCGATAGCGTATTTAGTAAAAGATATTATATTGGTATTAGTAGATTCATTTAACATTTTGATTCTTATATGTCGATATTCATAATAGTGTATCAGGAAAAAGTCAAATAAGTTGAGGTGATGTAAAAATGAAAAAACTTTGGTATTTTGTCCTGGCTTTGCTTGTACTTTTTGTGATATCCAATTGCTCCAAGAGCACCAAAACCGAGAAGCCTTCTCAAGGGATGGTGAAGATCTATTTAACCGATCTTCCCGCGACATACGATTCGGTTAACATAGCAGTATCCGAAGTTTGGGTGCACAAAGCCGATACCAGCGACACCGCAGGGGGATGGATAATGTTAAGCGATAGTACCAGAGTATTTAATCTTTTGGATTTAGCTAACGGCGCTATGGCAATTCTGGATTCGGGCTCTTTAGATCCTGGTCATTATACTCAGATAAGGCTTTTGATTACCGATGGTAGTTACCTTGTTATCGAAGATCAAAGATATGATCTGGAGATTCCCTCGGGTTATCAAAGTGGGGTCAAGTTAACACATCAATTTACCATCGAGGAAAACACCCTTTATGAGCTTATTCTGGATTTCGACGCGGAGAGATCGATAGTTCATACCGGAGGTGATAAATACAAAATGAAACCAACCATCAGGGTGATCGCAAAAGTTACCTCAGGGGAGATCGAGGGCGTTGTTGTTCCTTTTGAGACTGAGGTTTTTGCTATAATTTTTCCGGATACTATAGCTCAGACTACTCCGGATGCTGACGGGTATTTTAAGTTAGCGGCGCTACCTGAAGGTCTTTATTCGGTGAAGGTCGTTCCTTCTGATACCTTGACCTATGCCGATACTACTATCTCGGATATAAACGTACTTGCAGGAACTGCAACCGATCTGGATACTATCTATCTGAGAGGTAAATAGAAGGGAAACTTTTAGCGATAGGAGATCGAGTGAGTAAGGGCTTTCCATTTGGATGATTCTGTATAAAAGAAGAACAAATTTTTGCTTCGATTTAAGATAAGTTAAAATTCTTCTCGAATTAGCCGAAATAGATAATAGAATTAAATGATAAATAAGGGGTATATATGCTGGATTTAAAGGTTATGAACCTTCTTAAAAAGGATAAGAAAGTCTCCAAGGACTGGCTTTTGAAGAACGGGGAAAAGGATTTTGTTATCAAAGTAAAAAATATTGAGAAGAGAAGCGAGAAGCAGTTAAGCAGGTAACAAACAGCAGGCAGATAGTTGAGAAAATAGCAATTCTACAAGCTTCTGTGTTCAGAGATCATTTTCTTTATCTCGGAATCGAAAATTTTTTTCAGATTATCCAGATCAAATTTAATTTTTTCAGGAGGGATATCCAGCCTGTAGGAGCCGGTTCTGTTGTTTTCGATTAATTCTTGTGTGAATTCGCCTGAGGATTTAATCTGGTTTTTTAAACGGTAAAGATATTTTGCCTGGTTTTCTCCTGGCTCCAGATCCATCTTATGCATCCATCCGTCCTCGGTTTTTTTCTTTGCCCAGGCTAATTTAAAAAGATAGCTGAAGGATTTTGCCGGTAGGTAGATTTCTTTTCCGTTCAGGATGATTAAAAACCTACCCTTTTCTTGCTGGCCGTCCATGACCAGACAAATTAACTCTTTTTCAGGTTCATATCTTTTAACCTGGGGCTTTTTTTTCTTTTGGGATTTTCGGGATAAAGTTTCTTTTAAGTTTTGAGCAACTTTTTCAGGAATGATTTTTTTCAAGTCATTTAATTCTGTTTTTTTCAGCTTGTCCAGCTGGTAAAGGTTATTTTCAACCAGAGCCCAAACAAAGTCCCTTCCCATTCCCGGCACCCTCAGGGATGAAAGCTTGAGCCCTTTTTCATCCACTCCATAAAGGATTTTTTGTGAGAGGTTTTTTAGAAATTTGTTTTTTTCTTTTTGCTTTTGTGTAATCCGGGCAACAAGGCTGGACGCATCCAGAAGCCAGCTTAGGGTCTCAGCAGAACTTTTTATAAAGCCGGATCTTAAATTGTATTTTTCCTCGATGACCTTTGTGGGCAGATCCGAAATCCAGTCTGTAAAAAGAAAACATAGTTTTAGTTTTCTTTTCCGTCTTGAGGTGAGGGAGAGGTGGTCCCCTAAAAAAGATTTTAACTTAAAATTTTCCTCAAACATCTGTTCGTAAAATCCGATTTGTTCCTCCCGGGGAGCAAGGCTCACCCAAAGTTTCTGACCATCCTCGGTTTGAAGAAGGTTGAAAATAAAGATGGTTTCCTCTGTTAAATCATTTTGATCCAGCATCCTTTTTATCGCCAACCCCGTTTTTATGGTGATTCCTGAAAGCACGAAGGTTTTTCCCAGCTCCGATGTGAAAAGTTCTCCATTGTCTTTTAAAAGAATATTTTCTCTTAAAAGAAATTCCGTTTTTTCGTTTATGCTATTTTGCATTTGATCATATTTCAATGCCCTGTACTCAGAGAAGGTGTTGCAGAGTACGTCTTTCAACCTGGTAATATCTTTTGCACATCCCGACGTCACCAGGTCCAGGATGATATCCTCCAAACTGAGCTGGTAAAGCCCGGGTGAAAGGAGCTGTTCTTTAGTTTCGATATACTCCTCCCACAGTGATTCGAAGTGAAATTGGTTGGCTGCGATTACGATCGACCGCCCGAAATCCAAGCCCTTTTTTAACCTTCCTGCCCGTCCGGACATGTTCTCGTACTCTCCCCAGGGAACAGGACAGAGTATGGTTCTTTCGGAGTACTCCGGGAGATGGTATTTCTGGGTTTCGATGATTACGGTTTTGGCTGGAAGGTTGACTCCCATGGACAGGGTGGTGGTCGAGAAGATCAGGGAACAAAATAAGAGCTTTTTTTTGAGAGAGGTTGGCTCCAGATCGGACAGCTCGGATATGGCATTGTTTGCCCTTTTGTTTTCCGTTCTCTCCGCGAAATCAACAGCCAATTTCTCCGAATCGAATTTCCCCTTTAAAAACACCAGAACCTTTCCTTTTGCCTTTATCAGTTTTTCCAAACAGGCAAATAATATCTCAGCTGGGTTTTCATAATCGTTTTCTAAAAAATTTTCGACTTCATCCTCTTCGGAGTTGTATTTTCTGTAGTGAAATTTTCCGTCAAATAAAACTCCCTGATGAAGCTCAACCGGCCTTTTATTCAGATAAAGGAGTTTTAAACCCAGCCAGCCAGCTAATTCCTCAGCATCTTTTCCCCGCTCAGACCGGGATGGGGATTTCGTACTCTGGGACAAAACCGCAGACAATCCGAGTATTTGGGGATGGTATTTGCTGTTTTTTATTTTGGTCAAGATAAGCTCCAGCACCGGACCTCTGCTAATGTCTCCTATCATCTGGAGCTCGTCTACTATCAATAGATTTACCTGGGATAGGAGATCTAAGTTTTTAATCAGTACCTGGTTGAATTTTTCATATATGACGATGGCCAGATCGAAATCCCCCTTTTCCAAATCCCGGTCACATTCTTTTCTGTCCCTGGTTGAGATTATGACCTTAATCCCCAGGTGCGAATACTTTTCACAGAAATCGGCGTATTTTTCCTCAGCGATGGCTTTTAAAGGGACTAAAAAGACCACTTTTTTCCTGTGAAATATATTGACAACCGCAGCTAATTCTCCACAGAAAGTTTTCCCGGAGGAGGTTGGTGCGGATATAAGTAGAGACTCTCCTTCCAGAAGCCTGTATCTGGTAAGAGCTTCTTTTTGAAGGGGCAGAAGTTTTCCCCCCTGGATTCTTTTCCATGAATCGATAACTTTTTGTGGGATCCCATATCTTGTTAATTTTGTAATCTCCATATTTATCACCTCTTTTTTTATTATCGGCTAATATTCAATATACTGCACATTTGTGCCTTGTCAAGGAAAAAATTAAAAAACTTAGACATTAATCTTAATTCTTAAGAATATACTATAATATTCAGTAATACAATATGTTAGCGATAAGAGATAAAGTTGAGTATTTAAATCCAGTATTGTTTTTTATAGATGGAGCCTTTGCGAGCGTAGCGAAGCAATCCCCATCTGTAAAAAGGGGAATCTCCTCCCGTCCTTCGGGAGCCCACCCGAAAAGGGCAGGCAAGAGGTTCCCTACTTTCTATTTTTTGACACCAAGGTATAAAGAGTTAGGACAAGTTTTAAACCTTTCAAGTTAAGCGTATACTTTTAAGATATTAAATGATAAATTATGAATAAAAAGACAAGATACAAATCTGTTATATCGGCATCAAGAAGAGTAGACCTTCTGACATTTTATCCTGATTTTATGGTTGAGAGATTAGAAAAGATAGGAAAAGAGAACATTCATACCCTGGTGATCTGGACCAAGAACCCGGAGAACATATTAAAACACAAAAAGTTAAACAAAACACTTAAAAGCTTGGATCAAGTCTATGTTCTCCTTACAATCACAGGCTTGGGAGGGACCGAGCTTGAGCCGAATGCACCTTCTAATGAGAAGGTCCTGCAACTTTTACCTAAGCTGATTGATTTTTTGGGTTCTTCAAAAAGATTAGCCATAAGATATGATCCTTTGCTGGATGTCTACTATAAAGATGAAGTTCATCTGACTAATATAGATATGGAAATTTTTAAAAATCTTTTAAAAGATATTAAGGGATCAGGTATAGAAAGAGTAATCACCTCCTACATAACCCTTTATCCCAAAGTTGTTAAAAGATTAGAAAAGAATAATTTCAGGGTTGTTCCTCATTCAAAAGACGAGATTGAAAATTTCATTCAGAAGAGGATGATACCCCTGTGCGAGAAAGAGAATCTAAAACTTAACACCTGCGTTCTGCCTGATCTGACCACCACAGGTTGCATTGAGGGGAAGCTGTTGTCAGAACTTCATCCTGAAAAAGAGAGGTGCTCTTTAGCAAAAGATCAATCGCAGAGACCAAATTGTCACTGTACTAAATCTTTGGACATAGGAGAATGGTTTTCATGCTATCATGGCTGTTTCTACTGTTATGGAAACCCGCACATACCTGAGCTTAAGGTTTAATTGTAGCAGTTGAAAAGCCGGTTAACTCTTTTTTAATCCTCTGGCTGTTTTTCTGAATCGTTTTCAGGTATTTGAGATTTTCCTCATCGGTAAAGTCCTTTTTCTTTTGGATAAGTTCTGCTGAGCCCAAAATGGATGAAAGACAGTTGTTTATTTTAAGGCTTAGTTCATAGAATTTCTCCGGAGCATCCTCTTTTTTTGAGTCGGGCTTTTGGATGAACATTCTCTTCACAGCTAATCCAAGATAAAAGCTTATAGCCTCAAGGAAATCGATCTCATCTTTGGAAAAGGGTTTTCTGTCCCAGTTTCTCATTTCCCCAACCGAGATCACTCCAAAGGGTTTTTGGTCAACCACCAGAGGAACTAAAAGGGCTGAGTTGATCTTTTGATCCATAAGAAGACCTGCCTCCTCTTCGGACATAATGCTTTCCGGGTCATCCTGATTGACCAGAACCGGTCTTTTGGCTTCAAGAGCGAATCTGTGCCAGGGAAGCTCGGAGAGGAGAAATCTCTTTTTATCCTGAAGATCTATTCCACCTTCCCTTATCTTATGAGAGGACAATGACAGAAGATGAGGGGATGGTCTTTTCGATTTGGCTTCTTCTTTTTTAGCTTCGGTTTCTGAGGTAAAAAACCTCTCTTCGGACAGAACTGAGACCCGGCATAAGGATGCAGGCAGTCCACAGGTTATGTTTTCAGCAGCGTAATCGAATATTTTCTGCAGGTCTTTTTCCTCCAGAGATTTTTTAGCAAACCCGTTCAACCTGGTCAGCTTCTCTTCTTTTGAGCTTAATTCTTCTTTTAGGTCGGATTTTAAAAGGAAGAGATCGAAAAGGGAACAGATGAGTTTGAGCCATCTGGCATCTTCGGGCTGGTAGTTTTTAGCCTTAACGCTGCCGAAGGTCAAGACTCCGTTCCGGGATAGGGGTAAAGCCAAAATCGATCTTATACCACTGGCTTTAATCAGAGTATCGTCCGGTAGGGTATCAGGGGAGACATCGTCTTTAATCAGGGGTTCATTTGAATTTTTTACCTTCTCCACGAGGGTCCCCTGGGTGGGAAGGGATCGGCGTCGATTTAAAAGAAGGTTCCACTCACCTGCCATGGAGAGATGCCCCATGTTTTTTCCGGAGGAGTCCATTACCGCCAGGGAAATATAGTCAAAATCCACAATTTTTTTCAAAAGCTTAGCCATCTTGGGGAAGGTCTCCTCAATTTCAAATCCCGATAAGATCAGATCAGTGAACTCATCTCCAACGGATATGTAAGCTCTGCGCCATTTATTTCTTTTGCATACTAAAGACCTTTCGGTCATCACCCCAAGAAGTTTTCCCAGACCGGACAGATACAAAGTCTCATCATAGGTGAATCTCTGCGGTCTTTGATCATATATCCCTATTATGCCGTGAACTTTGTCTTTGAATCTTATGGGCACGCAAGCAAAGGAGGAGATTTTGTCGGTTTCAAAGAAAAGCCTGTTATATTCGGGCAAAGCGGATATCTCATCCTGGGTTACCGTTTCCTTGGTGGATATGCCTTCCCTGAAGAAACTGTTTTCCTCAGGCAGGGAGTATAATAGCTGGATTCTCTCCGAGGGAACCTGCCAGTAAGCTGAAAGGGAGAATTCACTTGAATTCAGGGAGTTTTTATAGAGCACCCCCATTCCGTATCTCATCGTGGACATGATTTGAGTGAAAGCCTCTTTTAGAAGCTCATCGGTGGAGGTCGCTTTTTCTGATAAAGATGAGAGAATCTTGATGCAGTTTAGCTGTCTTAATTTATCCTTGAAATCGAGGTTAAGTCTTTTACCCCAGTGAAGCAGGTGAATAATCCCGCTTATGCAAACCAGGGTTCCGAGAACCAGTCCGCAGATTTCCGCGGTTTTAAAATAAGGATTGGGGTAGAATAGAAAAATCTTTGACAATAACTTAACTCCAAAAGTAGCCGAAAAAATCAAAAATCCGAGGGTAAGCAGTTTGAAGTTCTTAGGATAGTAGCTTAGATATTTTGGTTTAAATCTAAGGATAAATAAAAGGATGAATAAAGACAAGAAAAGCAAAAGAGTTTCCTTCAGAAATTGCATTTCCCCCTCCTTTTTTAAGTTCTTTTTTTAGGGTGTTACTTTTTTTTAATTTCATAACTCATCCCTGGTCAAAGAGGTGCTTTCGTGAGGCAAAGAGATGATGAAGTGTTCTATTAAATTTATCGACCTGAACAACAAAACGTTTAGCTGCTCCGGGGATAACAGATCTTGGATTTTACAACTTTGAGTTCAAATAATTCAATCACCTTAACAGAAGATGCCTTCTTTTTTTATTCTTTGAACCAAGATCATATAGAATCTACCCTGATGGAGTTAAACCTTGACAATTCCCTTTTTTATGTTATATTGAAATAAGATGGAGAGGTGGTGTGATCAAAAACTCAACGGTGAATATTGATTTTTGATAATTGATCTTTGAGGATGTGTGGTGACTTTTCCCTTTACTTATCGATGGTTTTTGGGAGTCAGGATTTCCTTTTTGCTTGTGAACAGGAGCGGTAAAAAGTGAAAGTTCTTAATGTAAACTTTTTCCGGAGAGGGGGTGGGAAAAGGGTCAAGTAGGCCAAGCTTTAATCAGCGATACCTGACCGGAGTCAGTTTGTTTATCAGTTATTTTTAGGATAAGCATCAATTCTATAATCAGCAACCTTGAAAGGAGAGAAAAAAAACAGATGAAGATTTTAGCTTTTATTTTGATTTGCCTGGTGGGGCTGCTTTTTGTTACAGCTCCTCTGACATTAGCAGAGACGGCGACACAACAGGAATCAGAACTGGTCTGCCAGAACTGGCTTTCCTACATGGTGTATCAGAGAAGCGCATGGGCTGGAGAGGTCAACCCCCGGATAATAAAAGTCGATAGGCTGGTGGAGAAGGATACCCTTTTGGGTTTTTGTTACTCTGTCGCTCCGCGCGGATTCGTGGTGGTGCCCATTATCAAGGAGCTTCCTCCTATACAAACCTATTCTGATGAGTGTGACCTGAACCTTGATCAGAGATTCGGGTTTCCCCAGCTTCTCAAGGAGTATCTTCTAAGCCGAATAAGGCTTTATGCCGTAGTGTACGGAAGCCTGGATGCGGTTCAACCTCCAACCGGAGATGTACTTCTGGGACGGGGACACAGACTCGAATGGAATAAATTTTTGAAAAGCCAAGAAGAATTTCAGAATAGTCTGATGCAGAGGGAATTTCAGACCTTAACAGAGGTGGGACCGCTTTTGACAAGTTCCTGGCGCCAGGGCTCCCCCTATAACGATTCCTGTCCCATGGGGGATGGAGGTCGCTGCGTGGTCGGCTGCGTGGCAACTGCTACTGCTCAGATTTTGAAATACTGGAATTGGCCTCCTTCCGGGGTAGGAAGTCACACCTACTGGTGGGGTGGGGATTATTCCTGCGGAGGTAGTACTGATGGGGAGTGGCTGAGTGCCGATTACTCCGATTCCTATGATTGGGCTAACATGCCCGATAGTTGCGATATGGGATGCACCCAGGCAGAGGAGGAGGCTTTGGCTGAACTCAATTATGAGGTGGGAGTTGCATTTGAGATGGATTATGGGGCTTGCGGCTCGGGAGCCTGGGTTTACAAAGCCGTTGACATATATCCCGTATATTTCAGATACGACCGATCGATAGATAGAGAGAACCGATTTGAGCACAGCGCAGCTGGATGGTTTTCTTTGATTCAAACGGAGATAAACCAGGGTCGGCCCATCCAGTATCGTATCTCCAGACATTCCATAGTCTGCGATGGGTGGAGGGATACCGGCGGGCAGAACCAGTACCATATGAATTACGGATGGGGTGGTTCTTATACCGCATGGTTTTCCATAGACAGCCTTTACTGTTATTGGGAGCCAGGTGATCTCTGTCCTCCGATGGAGGAATTGATGATCAGGTATATAATGCCCGATACCAGCTCGGGTGGGAAAATAGATTACACTCCCGAGGCTTATATCCCTTACATTCACGTGCCTAACTCTGGAAGTGTCACCGATACGCTGTTGGTGAAAAACAATGGTATTGGTCAGTTAAGCGGGACATTAGTTTCGTCCGCTTCCTGGATCAACTTAACTCCCAGTTCCTTTTCTCTTGCCTCAGCTGATTCTCAGAGCGTTGAAGTAACTTTAAATGCATCGGGATATTCCGATACTTTCCTGGTCGATAGCATTCACATAAGTTCAAATGACCCGGAATTTCCCGATATCTACGTACCAGCCTATTTAGTGGTCTCAGATCAATACTATGAACCGGATTTTACCCTTATGGATAACGGAACCTTTCAGATTTATGAATCCAATGTAGGCAATATAGCCAATCGAATACCGGGAGGGGGGATGTATCTTATCGCTGATGAGTTCGATGCCATTTACGATGGCTCGGTGGTATTGGGTACCGATGATCCGACCTATGGACCAATGGTGGGAAGGTTTGTGTTCGATGATGAATTCATGCTGGCAGAGACCTCTTTGGTGTCCGAGGATGCCTCCGGTGTAAAGCTTAAGGTGACCAAGTCCAGGTTTGCTCCTTTCAATCCTTATCTTCCTGAACTAAAATGGTGGTGGGCAACGGTTGAAATGTACGATAAGATATTCTATTCCGGTGATTCAGATTCTCCGGAAAGATACATCAAAAAGGTTCATTTGAAGATTTACAAAAATGATCCCCCCACCTGGTGGGATGACGCGAGCGGTACCAACCCGGAAATATATGCTGGGATGGCAATAGACTTTGATCCTCCCTCAGCTTACAGCAATACTCCGGGCTACGACGAATCTTTGAACCTCATCTTCCAGCAGGGCTATGGCTCACAGACTACCCCTACCGGTGCAAGGTATGATTCAATATATACTGGCATAGCTTATCATGGCGGTTCAGCTTATGGTGGTCACGTTCTTCCCAATCCCATCTACATATGGCTTCTGAATGCTTACCATGATGATTCACTTTATGCGGTGCTCTCCACCCCTGGATTTTCCATTCGCGATCCCGAGGCACCCCGTCAGACCGACTATAACTGCGTGATGTCCGGAACCCAAATATCCGCAGGTCAGCTGGAAACGGATACAGTGGAAGTTCAGTTTTTGATTATTGTATCCACCAGCGGATTACAGGATCTGAAGGATCGGGTGAAGATGTTTGAGTGCGGGAATGCAGACCGGGATGAGGACGGAGCGGTTAACCTCAGTGATGTGATTTCCATGGCCCGGGATTACTTTGGCACCGGCCCTGAGACCTTCAGATTCTTAGCTGACGTTGAAGGCGATGGTGATTTGGACTTATCCGATGTGCTCAATCTGGCAAATTACTATTTCGGAAAACCCGGATACGAGATTCACTGTGATTGTGAGGAGAATTGGTAGAAAAAGATATCATAAGAATCCCAAAAAGGTGGAGAAGACCCCGCCCTTTTTGTTTGATACATAGGCAAAAGGATTTGTCTTTACCCAAAAGCTTTGGGAATTCCTATGCGAAGCTCGAAGATTCCTTCGGATTCTCGAAGCACCAGAACTCCCTCATTTCTTTTTTGATTAAAATCGTATTCAAACCTATATGATAAATAACCAGTGGCTATTCTATTTCCTGAACTTCTCTTTTACCCCCGATCAGTATCCCTATAGGTTTTAAAGAATCGATGTGGTCGCAGATGACCTTTATCGTGGCGGTTATGGGTATGGCCAGGATTATCCCTATTGCTCCCCAGAGCCAGGTCCAGTACATGGCAGCTACTATGACTGCCAGAGGAGAAAGATTTACCCTTTCGCCGACCAGCCTCGGGGTTACGAAGTTGCCCTCGATGATCTGAACCACCTCGTAAAGGATCACAACCCACAAAACGGGCATAAACGATTTGAATTGTATCGCAGCCACGATCAAAGGCGGGAAAAGACCGACAATGGGTCCTATGTAGGGGACCAGATTCAATATTCCAGCCAGGGGTCCCCAGATATAAGCGTAATTCACCCCGATGATCAGAAAACCCACCGTGTATATCGCCGAGAGAACAATGGTTATTGAAAATTTAATTACAATAAAGCCTTTTATCTGCTGGTTTATCTCGATTAATATGTTTTCTGTTACCTGTTTTTTCTTTTTTCCGAAAGCCCGGATCAACTTTGATTTTATCACCTCCTGGTCTGCCAGAATGAAAAAGGTTAAAAAGGCTACCAGGATTCCTCCGAAGAAAAAGGTAAAAATCGAGCTTATCCCCTTGATCATATAATTTGTTACCCCGGAGAAGTTCTTGAGTTCTAAGAATTCTATATTTAAATTCTCCTCAGTCGGGGAGAGGATACCCCGGGAGATCAATTCCTGTTTCAAATCGGATAAAAGGTTTGAAAGCCCATTGTAATATTTTGGAAAATCATTTAAAAACGAGTTTGCTTGAGCGAAAAGAAAGTAAGCTACCCAGAAAAGCACCACCAGGGCAAAGACAACCACAATGAAAACAGCAATTATGTGAGGGATTTTAAATCTTTTTAAAAGGGAAACCAGAGGTGCCAAAACATAAGCTAAGGAGAGGGCAATAACCAGAGGGATTACCACCGGGCTGGCAAAATAGAAAAAAGCCGTTGCAGCAGCTAAAGCTAAAAAGGGATAGGAGACGGTCTGGAGATTGAATTGTGATTTTGTCTGATTCATCTTTTTAATAATTTTTTAAGCTGGTTCAAAGTTAAAGTGTTTATCACATCCTCCGGTTCAAGCCATCCCCTTTTGGCAGTGGAGATTCCAAAGGTCATCCACAAGAGGTGTCTTGTATTGTGAGCGTCGGTTGAGATGGCGATTTTCACCCCTTTCTCTTTTGCCTTTCTACAATTAATATCGTTCAAATCCAATCTTTCTGGATAGGCATTCAACTCAAGAAATTTATTATTAGCTTTACAACAGTCAATAATCTTGTCAAGGTCAACATGATAAGGTTCCCTTTTTCCTATCAACCTGCCGGTGGGATGGGCTATAATATCCACCACTGGATTCTCAATAGCCTTTATTATCCTTTGGGTCATCTCCTCCTCGGTCTGGCTGAATTTCGTATGCACTGCTGCAACTACTAAGTCCAGTTCTTTTAAAATCTCATCCGGCAGATCCAATTTTCCATTCGATTTTATGTCCACTTCTATACCTGAAAGAACGGTGAAATTTTTCAAATTTTTGTTGATCTTTTCAATCAAATCTATCTGCTTGACAAGCCTTTTTTCGTCCAGACCTCCGGTTATTCCGACTGCAGTAGTATGGTCGCAGATGGCTATGTATCGGTAACCTCTCTTTTTTGCCTCTTTTGCCATCTCCTGGATGGAATTGTTGCCATCGGACCAGTCGGAGTGAACATGCAGATCACCCTTTATGTCTTTTAATTCCACAAGATGGGGAAGATTTTTCTTTTGAGCCATCTCGATCTCTCCCCAATCTTCCCTCAGCTCGGGAGCGATGTATGGAAGACCAACCGATTTGAAAACCTCCTGTTCGTTTTTTCCGGCGATCCTTTTTTTTCCTTTGAAAACACCGTATTCGTTGACCTTCAATTTTTTTTGAAGACCCAGGCTTCTAATTCTAATATTGTGGGCTTTTGAACCGGTGAAGTAATGCTGGGCTGCTCCGAACTCATCTGGCTTGACTATTCTCAGATCGGATTGAAAACCATCCCTGGTGAGGATAGAGGTTTTGGTTTTTCCCTTAGCTATTACACTTTCCACCTGAGGAAGTTTAACAAAGGTATCTGAGATCGATTCTGGATTTTTGCTTGAGACTAATATATCGACATCAGCAATGGTCTCTTTCATTCTCCTTAAGCTTCCTGCCAGGGTTATCTTTTCAACCTCTTTGTTTTTTTTCAATTCATCCACCAAAGAGAGCGCTTTAGGATAGATAAAAGCCAGGGGGAATCGTTCCTTATATTTTCTTACCTGGGTTACTCCCTTCAAAATATTCTCCTCGGTTTTCTCGCCCAGACCAAAGAGCCCTCTGAGCTTTCCCTTTTTAGCCGCATTTTCTAAGTCAGTGACGTTATTTATACCTAAATTGTCATAGATCAGCCTGGCATGCTTTGGTCCCACTCCGGGAATCTTTAAAAACTCAACCAAAGGAGCGTATTCAGATTTTTTAAGCTCCTCATAATATTTTAAATTCCCGGTTTCCAGAAGTTCTCTGATCTTTTTATTTATTGCATCTCCTATTCCCGGAAGCTTTCCCAGTTTGTCAAAGTCCTCAACTGTGGAAAGCTGCACAGTAAGATTCTCCAGAGTTTGAACTGCTTTCTTATATGCCCTGACCTTAAATGGGTTTTCTCCCTGAATATCCAGGATCTCAGCTATATGGTTGAAAACTTGAGCTAATTCTTGATTGGTCATGATTTTTTGTTGTACTAAAAGAAAGGTAGCCGCAACCTTCAGGTTGCGAATGTTTAAAAGTGGACAACGAATTTATCGTCCCGCTTTTAGCGGGACGTCTACCAAATGAAATATCAATCATAATTAAAGCAAAGCTAAAGTTTTATGCTCTAAAACATTTATTTTCCTATTAATCTCTTAAACTCCTTTTCGTCAATGGTTTTGATTCCCAACCTTTTTGCCTTATCCAGCTTTGAGCCAGGATCTTCTCCCACAACTACAACCCTTCCACCTAAATTTTGAATTATCTTTTTAGCTTCGTCCCGATTTAAGGTTTCCAGAACTCCGGTTAAAACGAAGGTTTTTCCTGAAAGGGGAGTCTTTTTCTTTTTTACCTTCATTTCAGGGAATTTAACCCCTCCTTTTTTTAGCTTATCCAAAACTTTCAAATTCTTCTCTTCGTGGAAGAAATTGTAGATGCATTCAGCGACAATTGGTCCGATCTCGTGGACAGCGGTAAGTTTTTCTTTAGTCTGATTTTTGATATTGTCGACTGAGTTGAATTCTTTAGCTAAAACGTTGGCTAAGTGTTCGCCCACGTTTCTTATCCCTAAAGCATAAATCAGATGGGGAAGGTCAGGATTCTTGCTTTTCTCTATTGCTTTAAGTATGTTCTCAGCTAACCTGTCTCCCATCCTCTCCATCTTCATTATGTCCTCTTTTTTCAGAAAATACAAATCGGCCAGGTCCTTTATCAATCCCTTGTCCAGCATCTGCTCCAAAAGTTTGAATCCCAATCCATCCACGTTCATGGCTGGTTTGCTCACAAAGTGGTACATATTCTCCTTGATCTGAGCGGGACAGGCTATTCCGGTGCAGCGGTGAACCGCCTCGCCCTGAGGTCGTTCAACTTTCGAACCGCAGACCGGACATCTCTCCGGCATTTGGTAAGTTTTTTCCTTGCCAGTCCTCTTGGTGACAATTACTTTTACCACCTCGGGGATCACGTCTCCTGCTCTCTGAACCAAAACAGTATCACCTATCCGCACGTCCTTTTTTCTCATCTCATCCTCATTATGCAAGGTTGCCCGGTTTATGGTCACCCCTCCGACTTTAACCGGTCTTAAGATAGCCACCGGGGTGACCGCTCCAGTTCTTCCCACATTCACTTTAATGTCCTCAATCGTGGTGGTCTTTTGCTGGGCAGGGAATTTCCAGGCGACCGCCCATCTGGGGGAGCGGGATAGCTCACCGACTTTTTCCTGGAGTTTGAAATCGTTAACCTTGACCACGATTCCGTCGATCTCGTAATCGAGCCTGTCCCTTTTTTCCAGAATGTTCTGGTAGAACTCAAAAATCTCAGAGGTATTTTCGCACAGCTTTAGATGGGGATTAACATTAAGACCCAGTTCCTTGAGATATTGAACTGATTCCCAGTGATAAGTTAAGTTTACTCCTTCAACCCTTCCGATTCCATAAGCATACATATAAAGGGGGCGGGATGCGGTTATCCTGGAATCGAGCTGTCTTACCGAGCCTGCAGCAGCATTTCTGGGATTGGCAAAGAGGGGCTCACCTTTTTTCTCCCTTTTTTGGTTCAGTTTCTCAAACTCCGATTTGAATATTATCACCTCCCCGCGAACCTCTAAAAGGGGTGGAACTTTTAATTTTCTTTTTAAAAGCTTTAAGGGAATCGTTTTTATGGTTTTCAGATTCAGGGTTATGTCCTCTCCCACAAAACCATCTCCTCTGGTGGAGCCCTGAACGAGTTTCCCATCCCGGTAAACGAGCTCAACTGCCAATCCGTCGAATTTGAGCTCAGTGGTATATTTGATTTCCCCAACTTCTGCTCCGGAAAGCTCTTTAACCCTCCGGTGAAAATCTAAAAACTCATCCTGGGTAAGTGCCTTGTTCAGGCTGAGCATGGGGACCGAATGAGGAACGGTCTTAAATTCAGTTAAAGGAGGTGCGCCCACCCTCTGGGAGGGAGAATCCGGGATTAAAAATTGAGGGTATTTTTTCTCAAGTTCAATTAACTCATCGAAAAGCCTGTCGTATTCAGCATCGGATATCTCCGGATCATCGAGTATATAATATCTATAATTATGATAATTTATCTGTTCCCTTAGCTTCTCGATTCTTTTTTTTACATCCCCCTCAGCTTTGCTCATAATCCTTTAGCCTCCCCTTCGCCCTTTGACCCCGCCCAAGAACTTGTCCTTTCTTTTTTTGTCAAATATGTGCTTGCCCTTCTGGAACATTCCCTTCTTGAAATCCTTGAATTTCTCCTTATGCTTTGCCTCTGTAAACTTTTCCTCCTTCAGTCTCCTGTGCTTTTCCTTACCTGCATCGACTTTTCTTTCCTCTTTTTTCTCTTCCTCGGGCATAAGTCCTCCTTTCTTTGACATTGCCAATTTTAAGTTAAGAAAATAACTTTTTTTTGTCAATCATAATTGATAAGATTTTTCTCCTCATCCCTCTTTTTTTATACCTTTTTACTCAGAATAGGTTTCAATAGACTTTTACTTGACCTTGCCCTAGATGGCTTTTTTACTCCAGAATGAGGACAATGGGGAAAGTGATTGATCAATGAATGGTCCGATAAAGGAAAGAGCTTGTAAAAAGAAGAGAACTTTTGTCCGGGTAACATATTAAATCCATCTAATGCTTAATCTTAATCATTTACCTTGACAAATCGATTTTTTGTTTTATTTTAAAAAGAGGAGATCTTCTATAAATCGGTATTTTAAATGAGGTTGTTAAATAAAGTCAGAACAAATATTGTAGTTGGAGAAAGCATGAAAAAAGTGCTAAGTATACTGATCATTTGGGGGGGGTTATTAATATTAACCTCCGTACCTACTCCTGCCATTGATATCTCTAAAGGCATAATTCTGGATGTCCCTCAAGAGATATTGGAATCGCAGTTTGGGAAAATCCCTTTATCCCAGCTAACCCGACAGGATAGTATGGAGATAGCCTCATACCGTTTCACCGGCGATACTCTTAAGTTATTAGCCATATTGGTTGAGTGGAATAATCGCCCCGGCACTTACCCTAAAGAAACCTTTGACAGCCTTCTTTTTTCCAGAGGTGTCTTTCCCGGAGGCTCGGTTGCCGACTATTACTACGAGGTTTCCTATGGACAACTGAATATAGTGGGAGAGGTAATAGACTGGTATAATGCAGGTACTTATACCATCGGCTTTGATTTTGAAGAACTGCTGCCAGAGCTTGATTCGGTTATAGACTACTCCCAGTTTGATGGTAACAATGATGGGGACGTTGATGCAGTTACTTTCATTCGCTCAGGCAATGGTAAGGAGGATTCCGGTGATTGGAATGATATCTGGTCTTATGCTTATAGCTATGCCATCGGCACCGGACCAGGGCCTTTTGATGGTGTTTATGTTTCAAGGTGGAACACATCACCTGAGACCCAACCACTGCATGATCCACTCTACCCTCCGGATTTCTCAGGAGTTGATACTTTGAACAAAATCCGCGTTTTCTGTCATGAGTTAGGTCATGGCTTGGGATTGCCCGATCTGTACGATTATGATTCCAAGCTGAATACTTCAACTTATTACACCCCTGGTGATGCTAATGATCATCCCTTGGTCGACTGGTGCCTGATGGGATATTATGGCTATGGCTTGCTCTCGATCGGTTCTCAGGTTCCCTCGCATTTGTGCGGATGGAGTAAAAAGGAACTTGGTTGGATTGATCCCATAGGATTAGTTGGGGAGTTTTCCAATCTGGTTATTAACAGCATAGAGACGACCAAAGATAGCTCCTTATACTTACTCCCCATAGACCCGGCTGAGGGAGAGTTCTTTCTTCTGGAATACCGAAATCCAGGTTCTGAAGCTGAGTTTGACAAAATAGATTCGGACTTCAGCGTCTATTTCTGGCCAGATTTAACATTTGGTGGTGATTCTCTGGACAGAGGTTTGATAATTACTCATGTTCACGATTCGCTGTGCACGACCTGGGGATGCAACGACGGAACGCCAAATTTCCCACATTACAGTGTTATAGTCGAAGATGCAGGTTATAATCCAAGTTTGGATACCTCTTATAATCCTGAAGGGCATCTTACTGATAGCGCTCAATGGTGGTATCCTTATGAGACCAGAAGGGCTGCACCTTTTTCCAACGATGTTTCGGGCCAGAACGTTTTCAGCCCAACTACTTATCCTAACAGCGATGGCTATTCAGGTCCCTCAGGAATAACTGTAATAGTGGATTCGATTGTGGGTGAAAGACTCTATGCTTATGTTTACGTTCCCATGCCTGTTTTCTCCCTGTATTCACCTTCAGACAGCGTTCTGATTCCTTATGAGGTTACTTTTGAATGGATGGATCCTAATCCCTGGAATCAACTTTATTTTGATCTGCATATCAGCACCTCCAAAGGTTTTCACCCTGATTCCACACTTATCTACGATAGTCTTTTGTCCAACCAGTATACCGATAGCCTTGAGGTCGGAACTTATTATTGGAAAGTAAGGGCTTACAATGAATCCGAAGAGAGGTGGTCCAGCCAGACCTGGACTTTATTCTCCGGGATATGCGGGGATGCAACTGCTGATGGATTGATTAATCTTTCCGATCCCATCTGCCTGGCTAATTATTATTTCGGAAAGCCCTGTTTAATCAATCCATTGGTATCCGATGTGGATTGTGATAACCTTATCAATCTAGGTGATGCTCTGATAATAGCCAATGTCTACTTTGGGAAGCCAGGATTTGAATTGAACTGCTGTCCATAATTTAAGCAAATTTATTTTGTAATCATTAGTTTTGTCTGTGTTTAGTGTTGTTCGGGTCCGCCTTGGCGGGCACGTTATAAATAGGTTGAAAATTCATAAAAAAGTCTCCACACCTTATAGTGAGATATTATTCTCTTTTCCCCAGGTTGAGGGCAACCTGGGTTACGCTTGGAAGATGGTTGGGGGCAACCTGGGCTACCTAAGAGATTTGTTGGATGTTATGGTGTGATACTCCTACTATACCAACATAAGTTCTGGCGGGGTATCACTACCCCGCCAGCATTTCGGTCAAGGGTGAGGGCACCCTTGACCAACTTTGGTATGATATTTGAATGATTCAGAGGTCAAAAGATCTCCATTTTTCTGGAAAGCTGAAGTCTTCCGTTACTTTTATTTTACTTTTTCAGTTTCTCCGATTTTCCTTGACTCTAATCTTTCGATTATATATTATCTTTTTAGATGAACTTTTACCGATTTTCAAAGTAGAATATTAAGTGAAATTTCTTTGCTAGCTAATAATCTAAAAAAGGACAAAAAATATGATCTTCTTTCTTTTAGTTACCCCGTTTAAGGACAATATCCTGAAAATGATTGCGGAATCGGATCTTTTCGCTAAAATAGTGCTTTTGATTTTGGTGGTATTCTCGATAATCTCCTGGGGGATAATGATTAACAAGATAAAGCTTTTCAAAAAGGTTGATTCCGACACCGGTAAATTTCGCTCCGCTTTCAGGAAAAGAAAAAGACTTTCCGATGTTTATCTGGTTTGCTCGAGCTTCAAAAGATCCCCTCTTTCAAGGTTGATGGAAAATGGGTATAACGAACTTCAGAACGTTTTAAAATTAGAACAATTCGAAAATCCCAAAGCAAAAGTAGTAGACATTTCTTTAGATCAGGAACAGACGGAGATAATCAAGATGGCTTTGGAAAAAACTAGCTCAGAGGAGCTTCAAAAATTGGGGAGCAAGGTTACCTTTTTAGCCACCACCGCTACGGTGGCACCTTTTTTAGGTCTTATGGGAACCATCTGGGGAGTTATCGACTCCTTTGCCTCCATCGGAGCCAGGGGCTCTGCCAGCCTGGCTGTGGTTGCCCCGGGAATCGCTTTGGCTTTGGTCGCCACCATCGTTGGTCTGTTCGTTGCCATTCCAGCGGTTATCGGTTATAACCACATCAACAACAAGCTCAAAGCCATATCGACTGAAGTTGACAATTTCTCCCTTGATTTTTTGAGCTCAGTAAAAAAGGAGCTTATGTATGAAAAAAAGAGAATACGGAGCACTTTATGATATAAACGTGGTCAACCTGGTTGACGTGGTCTTGGTCCTTCTGATCATCTTCATGATCGCAGCTCCGATGCTCCAGTCCGGGATCGAGGTGAACCTACCTCAAACCCAGGCGACCCAGAAGGATCTGGGGGAGGGGATAGTGGTTACCATAAAAAAAGATAATAACATTTATATCGATGACAAGATCACCAACCTGGACCGGTTTGAGGAAAGGCTTTCCCACGTTTATGCCAAAAATAAAGCTCAGGTGGTTTACCTGAAAGCGGACTCCAAGGTTCAATACGGGCTGGTGGTTAAGGTGGTGGGGAAGATAAAAAAGATGGGGATTAAGGATTTAGGTCTGGTGGTCGAGCCAGAGAGCTAAATCATGAGAAGAGATTTTACCATATCCTTGCTTTTGCACCTATCCCTGGTGGTGGCTCTTTTCTTTTTACCTGGCTCTGCCAGACAAATGGAGTATCCAACGGTTTACCGAGTTGGGCTGGTGAGCATGCCCAAGAAAGCATCTGCCAGAAGCACTGGAGAAGAGGGCGGCGTTTCCGAAGTCAAGACAAGTCCAAAAAAACCTGAAGAGGGTGTGGCTTTAAAACAGGTTGAGAAAAAAGAAGAGAAAAAAACTGAGAAGAAAAGCATTACCAAAAAGACCGAAGAGAAAAAAGAGAACGGAAAAGATAAAAAAGATGAAGCCTCGAAAAAAGAGGGGAATGGAAATGGAGAAGGTAAGGAGGGTGAAGGCTCAAAGGAGGGTGTGGGAACAGCCGAGTTCGAGGGTGCCTACGGGGGGGTGGACTTCGGAGGGAGTTATTACGTTGACGTGATGAAATCTAAGATAGGCGAGTTCTGGAGAAATCCCCTGCGCCGGGCGACCTCGGTGATCAGAGTTACCATATATTTCAAGATCGAAAAAGGCGGGAAGTTAAAAGATGCTATAATTGAAAAATCCTCCGGAAACGAGCTTTTCGATAACGCAGCCTTAAGATCGGTTCTCTCATCAGACCCTTTGCCCCCTTTACCCCAGGAATATACCGGGGAGGTTTTAGGAGTTCATCTGGAATTCGAGTACACGCCTTAAAGATAATGGGTTTTGATGATGAATGAGATGATTGAGAATTTGAAAGAGATAAGCCCAATTTTGAAAGAGATAAAAAAGAGATTGAAAAGAATATATGGGAAACGATTAAAAAGTATTATCTTATATGGTTCCTATGCTCGCGGAAATGCAGATGATGGTTCTGATATCGATCTTATTATACTTTTGGATGATATGAGTGATCCTGTAACTGAGATTGAGAAATTCTCTGATGCTATATGGGAATTGGATCTTAAGTACGATACCGTGATCTCAATAATTCCTTTTGAAGAGAAAAAGTTTAAAAAAAGAAGGTTACCCATAATTATGAATGCTAAGAAAAACGGAATTACAATTTAAAGACTTGATCTTATGAATTAATTATGGAAATAAAGGGATTGTTGCCAAAGTCTACAAATGTCACCCTGAACGAAGTGAAGGGTCTTTTATATCACAGGAAAACTGAGATTCTTCCTCCCGCTTTTAGCGGGAGTCAGAATGACACAATGGAGTTGAGCAACAGCCCCTAAACCAAAATTACTATGTACACAAAGGTTTTAGGGTTCATCTGGAATTCTAGTATACGCCTTAAAATTATGAAAAGAATATTACTAAAAATAAAAGAATTGACTTTTTCACTTGTATTTATTGTTTTAATTATTTCAAACACTGTTTTTTCCCAGACCGAGATCTACGTGAAGATGCCGGTGGGCGGGTATGCTCCCATGGATATCGGGGTTGCCGAGTTCGTTCCCAAAAAGGTGGAGTTCACTTCAGCGGAAAAAGAGATGGCACAAAGAATCTGCCAGGTTATAAGGGAGGATTTGAAGTTCTCCTTGATGTTTTACGTTTTCGAGGTCGATTCCTTCGTTTTCGAGGTTCTGAAACATGACTGGGGAAACCTTAAGGGGTGGTACGATATCGGGGCAAAGACCGTACTTACCGGAGATCTGGAAATCAAAGGCGACTATATAGACGTTTCAGTTAAGCTTCACGACGTGGAGAGTTTAAAAAAGATATTTGCCCATTCCTACAAGACCTCGATCTTCAATTACCGGGGATTAGCCCATGCCGTAGCCGATGACGTAGTCCAGAAGATCACCGGCGAGACCCCGATTTTCTCCACCAAGATAGCCTTCGTATCCAAAAGGGATGATGCCAAAGAGCTCTATATCTGCGATTACGATGGAGAGAACTGACAGCAGAAAAATGACCTTTACCTCCTACAAAGAAGGCAATCCCGACCTGTGGGTTCTGGATCTGGACAGAAGCGAAAATCACAAAATATCCTCGGAACTCGGTTTAAACTCCGCTGCCTCCTGGTCCCCGGATGGAAGACAATTAGCCCTGACCTTGACCAAGGACGGCAATGCAGAGATCTATCTGATAAACCAGAAAGGGGAGATCGAGACAAGACTTACCAAAAACTGGTCCATAGATTCCTCTCCATGTTTTTCCCCTAACGGAAAGCAGATAGCCTTCACCTCGGATCGGGCAGGAGCGCCCCAGATCTACGTGATGGACCTGGACGGCTCCAATGTCAGAAAGCTGACCTACGAAACATCCTACAACGATTCGCCAGCTTGGTCACCCCGGGGTGACAAGATCGCATTCGTCACCCGCTCCCCCGGCGGTTTCGACGTCTGCACCATAGACATAACCGGTGAGAACTTCATGAGATTGACATCTTCTGGAAGCAACGAGAACCCCCAGTGGTCGCCGGACGGGTACCACCTGGTTTTTAGCTCAAACACAACCGGTAAAAACGAGATATATACAATGAACTGGGATGGGACAAACGTAAAACCCATAACCGAAGGAGGTGAGAACTATAATCCCTGCTGGTCCCCAAGCCGTTGATCCTTTTGGGATAATAAATTTAGGGAACTTTAAACCTAAACGGAGGTAAAAATGAGAAAGGTTTTGATTTATTCTCTGTCTTTGTTTTTGATTTTGGTTTTTGCCGGGTGTGCTGGCAAGAAAAAAGAGGGAATCGAGCCTCAGGTGGAGCAGCCGAAAGTGGAAGAGGAGATATCCACAACCGAACCCGCAGAAGGAACGGAAATTCCCGGTTATGAAGAGGAGGGTGTGGTTCGCGGGGTGGATGAATTAGCCCGGGAGATGGAGCTGGTTAACATCTATTTCGATTTCGACAAGTATTTCCTGAGACCGGAGGCAAAAGAGGCATTGCAGAAAAATGCCAGGATTTTAAAAGCCAACCCCCAGATCAAGATAAAGATCGAAGGGCACTGCGACGAAAGGGGAACCGTGGAATACAACCTGGCTCTGGGTGAGAAAAGGTCTCGCTCTGCCCGGGATTATCTTATCAATTTGGGCATAGACCCTGGACGGATCTCGATCATCAGCTACGGAAAGGAGAGGCCAGTTGCCATGGGTCACAACGAGGATGCCTGGTCTAAAAACAGGAGGGATGAGTTTGTAATCGTTACCCGATAAATTTTTTACGAGGTGACTTGACGTGAAAAAAAGATTTTTTCTTTTCCCCCTGATGCTTCTGGTATTGGGGGGGTGTGCTGGTGTTATGCGTATGCCGGACGAGCTGGAGGAGGTTAAAAGGAGCAACCACAGGCTGGAATCGGAAAACCAGGATCTGAAGGAAAGGGTTGCAATTGTCGACAGCCTGATGAGGGTTCAGATAGAGCAGTCCCGGGCAATGAGGGCTGATCTGAACTCCTCCATGGGATGGATGGATGATCGTTTGAGGGTGGTTGAGAGCAAACTGGACGATTCGGGTTTGAAGGTGCACGAGCTTACTCAGAAGGTGGGGATGATGCAGCCCCAGGAGGAACGTATGGATACTCTGGCAAGCTCTGATTCTACCAGGCCCCAGGTTAAGGTTGATCCCCAGAGCCTTTACGATGCTGCTTATCTCAACGTGGTGAAGGGTAATTACGAGCTGGCTATTTTGGGTTTTAGGGATTTTTTGTCTTATTTTGGCTCAACCCCTTTAGCTCCTGATGCTCAGTATTACGTTGCCGAATGCTATTATATGCAGAAGGACTATCAGAATGCAGCCTCCGAGTTCGAGAAGCTGATTCAGAACTACCAGCCCTCCGGCCATTTTCCCCCTTCTTTGTTCAAGCTGGGTCTGATCTATATGGAGCTTAAGGACACTACCAGGGCTAACCAATACCTATCTCAACTGGTGAACCACTATCCCGATTCCAACGAGGCAAAGCTGGCAAAGGATCGTTTGGGGGTGGGGCGGTAAGGATTTATTGATCTTTTAGAGAATAAAATATGCA